>NZ_JBEXCY010000193.1:0-22781 GCF_040605515.1 Dactylosporangium sp. NPDC005572
GCCGTGGTCGCCGCCGCCGCGACCGCCCCGCCGGCCGCGTCGGCGCTGGCCGCCCTGGACTCGCGCGACCTGGAGATCCTCGAGCTGCTGGCGCGCGGCCTGCCGGTCTCCCAGGTCGCCGCCCGCCTGTTCCTGGCCCCGAAGACCATCCGCAACCGCCTCTCCGACATGCTGGGCAAGCTGGGCGTGGCGACCCGCGCCGAGGCCCTGGCGCTGGCCCGTGCCAACGGCCTGGGCCCGCCACCCCGCCCCTGACGGGCGCGTCACGGCTTGGTGGGCGTCAGGTGGCGGCGGCCTTGCGGGCCCGGTATGCCGTCACCGCGGCGCGGTTGCCGCAGCCGCCGTCGCAGTAGCGCTTCGAGCGGTTCTTCGACAGGTCGAACACGACGCTGTCGCAGGTGTCCGAGGCGCAGGAGCGCATGCGGGACAGCTCGCCGCCGCGGACCACGTCCACGAAGGCCATCGCCGCCTCCACCGCCATCCTCGTCGCCAGCGGGGCGTCCGTCGGGGTGGCGTGCAGGTGGTACGGGTAGTCGTCGTGCTTGACCAGCTGGGGCAGCGCGTCCGAGTCGCGCAGCATCGCGTTGACCTCGGCCACCAGCGCGTCCTGGTCCAGCTCCCACAGGCGGCGCAGGCGGGTGCGCAGCGCCCGCACCGAGTCCAGCTCCGCCTCCGTGCGCTCGTGGCGGCCGGTCCAGCCCCACTCCGCCAGGAACGCCGTCAACGACGCCACGTCCGGCAACTGGTCACCGTCGTCGCCGTCGGTGTTCGCCAACGCGACGGTGCAGGCCAGGGCCAGCTCCGTGTCATGGGCAAAAACCATCTTGACTCCTGTCAGGGTCGCCGCCTAGTGTCATCAGCGTAATCACCTTTAGCTTATTACAGGCTCGGGAGGCCGTCATGCGTCGCCACCCCACCGCCGGCCTCGGGCTGGCGCTGCTGTCGGCGGTCACGTTCGCCACGTCCGGCACGTTCGCCCGGTCGCTCATCGAGGCCGGGTGGACGGCCGAGGCCGCGGTGGCCGCGCGGGTCGCCGTCGCCGCGATCGTGCTCGCCCCGGCCGCCGTCTGGTCGCTGCGCGGCAAGTGGGGCACGCTGCGCCGCAGCCTCGGCACGGTCGGGCTGTTCGGGCTGCTCGCCGTCGCCGTGGCCCAGGCCGCCTTCTTCAACGCGGTGCAGTACCTGCCGATCGGCGTGGCGCTGCTGCTGGAGTACCTCGGCGTCATCCTCGTCGTCGGCTGGACGTGGCTGGTCCACGGCCAGCGACCCCCCCGGCTCACCGTGGCCGGGGCCGCCGTCGCCGTGGTCGGGCTGGTCTTCGTCCTCGACCTGACCGGCGGCGCCGACCTCGACCCGGTCGGGGTGGCGTGGGGGCTGCTCGCGGCGGTCGGGCTGGCCGGCTACTTCGTGCTCTCGGCCCGCGGCGACGACGGGCTGCCGGGCGTGGCGCTGGCCAGCGCCGGCATGGCGGTCGGGGCCGCGGCGCTGGTCGGCCTCGGCGCGGCGGGCATGTGGGAGCTGCACGCCACGTTCGGTACCGTCGAGTTCGCCGGACATCGGATGAGCTGGATCGTCCCGCTCGCCGGCCTGTCGATCGTGGCGGCCGTGGTGTCCTACGTCGCCGGGATCGGTGCCGCCCGCATCCTCGGCGCCCGGCTGTCGTCGTTCGTCGGGCTGACCGAGGTGATGTTCGCGGTGCTCATCGCCTGGCTGGTGCTCGGCGAGCTGCCCACCGGCGTCCAGTTCGCCGGCGGCGCCCTCATCATCACTGGCGTGGTGCTGGTCCGCATCGACGAGTTCCGCACGCCGCCGGCCACCGCGGACGAGCCGCCCGCGGTGACCGAGCAGCAGCCGGTCAGTACAGCAGCGGGATCGTGACGACCTTCGCGCGGTCGTAGATGACCATGGCGTCGTCGCCGGCACGGACGGCGGCGGCGCCCTCCACGTACCAGAGGTCGTAGGTGTGCCCGGCGACCGCCCCGGGCCAGCCCGCCACGGTGAACGAGAACGGCACGGTGGCGCCGGACGCGGGCGGAACCGGCGTGATCGGCCACACGGTCGCGAAGCCCTCCTCGAACCGGCCGTTGCCCTCGGCGACGTCGACCAGGAACAGCGTCTTCATCGGCAGCGCCGGGCAGTTGGCGCCCTTGCGCAGGCCGACGTCGAAGGTCTTGCCGCGCAGGCCGAGCTCCCAGGCGGCGGCGCACTGCGACGGCATCGGCTTGGGCGCCCCCGTGGCGTCGGCCGTCGCGTCACCCGAGGTCGCCGGCAGCGCACCACCACCACCGGCGGCCCGCAGTCCGAACGCCATGCCGACGAGGACGACCAGGATCGCGGCCGCCACCGCGAACATCGGGACCCGCCGGGGCGCGGGCCTGAGCGGTACCGGCGGATCGATCCGCATCTCGATGAGCGGCGGGTCGGCCCGGCGCAGCACGTCGAGCAGGCCCGCGGTGACGTCCAGGTCACCGCCGGCGTGGTAGGCGCGGCGCACGAGGTCACGCGTGGGGTCGGTCGGCATCGCTGGCCTCCGTCAGGGACTGGTACCGGCGCACGTAGGGCTGCAGCAGGCGCCGCACCTCGGCGACGTGGCTGCGCACCGTGGACTCGGTGATGTCGAGGTAGCTCGCGATCTCCGCGTAGCTGTCGTCGTGCAGGAAGTACAGCAGCGCCACCTGGCGCCGCCGGACCGGCTGGCCGTCGATGAGCGCGCGCACGGCCCGCTCCAGGCTCAGCCGGTCGGCCACCTCGTCGAGCGCCGGGTCGTCGCCGCCGACGCCGCTCTCCTCGGGCAGCGGCGCGAAGCGGGCGCTGACCAGCGCGTGGCGGCGTACGTAGTTCTTCGCGGTGGTGAGCACGTAGGCCCGCCGCTGGGCGTCGTCGAGGTGCGCCAGGCCCGCCCAGCGCTCCAGGATGCGCGCGAAGCTCTCCGCGACCGCCTCCCGGGCCAGGTCGGCGCCCGCGAACGCGGTCATCGCGTGCAGCACGCGGGCCGCGTTGGCCACATAGAACTCGGTGAAGTCGGGCGGCGCGAGGCCGACCTCGTGCGGCTCGACGGACCGTCGCCTGTTGTCGATCATCCACGCTCCCTCGGTCGGCGCCCTGTCCCCAGAGAGAGCGGGCAGCTGCCGATTCTGTCCAGACGGTACGGTGACCCGGTGGCAGACATCGATGCGCCGGTGCTGAGACGGCGTCGCCGGCGGAGGATCCTCATCGCGTCCGGCGTGGCGGTCCTGGTGCTCGCGGGCTGCACGGCGGGGGCCGGCACGTACTACTTCGACCAGGTCGCGCTGCCCGAGGACATCACGATGCCACAGGCGACCACGATCTACTACGCCGACGGCGTGACCCCGATCGCCCGCATCGGCGACACGACCCGCACGGTCATCCCGATCGACCAGATCCCCGACCACGTGCAGAAGGCCGTCGTCGCCGCCGAGGACGACACCTTCTACACCAACGACGGGGCCAACTGGACCGGCCATCCGACGATCAGCCAGCAATACGCCCGGCGCTGGGCCGACCTCGCGGGAGACGGCTACTCGACCAGGGCCCGGGTGGCGGTCATCGCGCTCAAGCTGAACCAGGCGTACGAGAAACCCAAGATCCTCGAGTTGTACCTCAACATCTCCGACTTCGGTCGCGGCGCCCACGGCATCCAGGCGGCGGCGCAGGCGTACTTCGGCAAGGCCGCGAAGGACCTGACGACCGCCGAGGGGATCGTGCTGGCCGGGCTCCTGCGCGACCCGGCCGCCGGCCCGGACCGGGCCCGCTTCGACGCCGTCAAGCGGAGCATGACGAAGCTCGCCTTCCTGAGCGGCGACGTCGCGTACCCGGAGCGGATCCGCACGGCCGACGAGACCCGCGCCGACGCCGACGCGCTCCAGGCCGCGCTGGCCGGCCCGAACGGGCTCGTCGTGCACCACGTCCTCGGCGAGGTCGCGGCGCTCACCGACCCGCGCACCGGCGGGCCGCTCTACGCCGACCGGGCCGACCAGATCCGCAACGGCGGCCTGAGGATCGTCACCACGATCGACCAGCGGGTCCAGGACGCCGCCGTGCAGAGCGCAGGGTCGGTCATGCGGGGCGAGCCGGTCAACCTCCAGGCCGCCCTCGTCGCCGTCGAGCCGGGCACCGGCGCCGTCAAGGCGTACTACGGCGGCGACAACGGCGCCGGCGGCGACTACGCGGGCTCCTACAACGACCCGGTCCTCGGCGACGGCAACGACTCGTGCTGCGGCGGCCACCCGCCGGGCGCCACGTTCGGCGTGTACGCCCTCGCCGCCGGGCTCATCGCCGGCTACCGGACCGACTCGGGCTGGAACGGCGGGTCGCCGCAGCAGTTCGCCGACGGCCGCATCGTGACGAACACCGGCGAGGGCGCCGCGGCCGCGCCCGCCTGCCGCTCCGGCTCGCCGAAGTGGTGCACGCTGGACGAGGCGGCGGTCATGTCGCTCAACACGCCGTTCTACGGCCTCACCGAGGCGGTCGGCGCGGCGAAGGTCATCGACGCGGCCCACGCCGCCGGGGTCACCAGCATGTGGGCGACCGTCGACGGCGTCTCGCGCCGCGTCGACCTGGGGCAGCCCGGCGCGGCGCAGCACTTCGGCAGCGCGGCCGGCATCGGCCAGTACCCGGTGACCGTCCTCGACCAGGCCGCCGGCATGGCGACGTTCGCCGCCCGCGGGCTGGCCGCCCGGACGCACTTCCTCAAGGAGGTCTGGACCGCCGGGAAGAAGACGTACGGCGAGGTCATCCGGACGGTCCGCGTCCCGGGCCTGTCGGAGCGGGTCGCCGACGACGTGAACGCGGTCCTGCAGGGCGTGCCGGTGCGCTACGGCATGGGCCTGGCCGACGGGCGCCCGGTGGCCGGCAAGACCGGGACGTGGCAGCTCGGCCCGACGACCGGCATCGCCCACGCGTGGATGGTCGGGCACACCGCGTCCAACCCCGCGGTGCAGTCACCCGGCCTCGCCGCCGCGGTCTGGGTCGGCAACAAGGCCGAGGAGCGCGCCCTGCTCGACCGGACCGGCCGCCCGGTCACCGGCGTCACGGTCCCCGGCACGCTCTGGCGCACCTTCATGAACGCCGCGCTGACGGCCGTCGCGATGCCGGCCGTCGCCTTCCCGCCGGCGGCCGGCACCGGCGAGAAGACGGTCGGGACCGGGGTCAGATGATGAAGCGGGGCGGGCTCGGCGGGCTCTCGTGCCAGCGCCGGTCGAGCGCCGTCACGACGTAGGTGTACCGCCGGCCCGGCTCGGCCGTCGGGTCGGTGTACGCCGTGCCGCGCACGGTCGCCACGAGGTGCGCGGCGTCGGCGAGGTCGCAGCCGCGCGGGATCGTAACGCCGTCGAAGCGGTACACGCCGAACGAGGTCGACTGGTCGCTGAGGGCCCGCCACCGCAGCTCGGCGCCGGCGGCCGTGCGCTTCGCGTGCGTGACGACCGGGAACAGCATCGGCGTCGCCGGCCCCCAGCTCGGCGGGAACGCCGGGCGGCTGCGGTGCTCGGCGGTGAGCAGGGTCTCGGCGCCGAGCCGGTCGGCCCGCACCTGCACCGCGCTGAAGTGGACGTCGCCGCGCACCTGGGGGTACTGCCGGTTGAACGTCAGGTGCGACGACAGCTCGCCGGGCTCGAACCAGGCCGGCGGCTGCCCGGCGGCGGCCACCTTGTAGTCGGCCTGCCCGATGTACAGCTGGACGTCCGTCCCGGCAACGACACCCGCCCACCAGGGCACGAGCTTGGCGTAGTCGGCGACGGCGAAGCCGATGTTCCAGTACACCTGGGGCACGATGTAGTCGATCCAGCCCTCCTTGACCCACTTGCGCGTGTCGGCGAAGTTGGCGTCGTAGGACTGCGTGCCGTTGGTCTCGGAGCCGAGCGGGTCGGCGGCCTGGTTGCGCCAGATCCCGAACGGGCTCACCCCGAAGCGCACCCACGGCTTCACGGCGTGGACCCGCTGGTCCATCTCCTGGATGAGCAGGTCGATGTTGTGGCGGCGCCAGTCCGCCTTGCTCTGGAAGCCGCCGCCGTACCGCGCGAAGGTCGCCTCGTCGCCGAAGTCCTGCCCGGCGGCCGGGTACGGGTAGAAGTAGTCGTCGAAGTGCACGCCGTCGACGTCGTACCGGGTGACGGCGTCCATGATGGCGTCCTGCACCCAGGCGCGGGCCTCGGGGATGCCCGGGTCGAAGTAGAGCCGCCCGGCCGCGTTGCCGACCGGGTAGGGGACGGCCCACTCCGGGTGCTCGACCAGCGGGCTGTTCGCGGGGAGGTTGCTCAGGTCGGTCCCGGCCCCGCCGGGCGCGGGCATGCTGGCCCGGTACGGGTTGAACCAGGCGTGGAACTCGAGGTTGCGTTCGTGGGCCTTCCGGACGAGATACTCCAGGGGGTCCCAGCCGGGGTCCTGCCCCGCGACCCCGGTCAGGTACTGCGACCAGGGCTCGTAGGCTGACGGCCAGAACGCGTCGGCGTGCGGCCGGACCTGGACGATCACGGCGTTGAACCCGTTCGCGACGGCGAGGTCGAGCCATCCGTCGTACTCGGCCTTGACCTCACGCTCCGGCTTCCCGGGCGCGCTGGGCCAGTCGATGTTGACGACGCTCGCGATCCACATGGCGCGCATCTGGTACTTCGGGGTCGCCGGGCTGACGACACAGTCGCTCCCGGCGTTGCCGGCCGCTACCGCACCACCGCCGCCCGGCACGACGGCGACGGCCGCCACGACGACGCTCACGACGAGGCTTCGGACAACTCGCCACAACACGGCACCACCTCCATGTTGAAACATTCCCACCATTGAATAGCTTCGGTTGGCAAGTTTCAACACCCGGACAGGTCCCGCCAACAATTACCAAGCCACGGCGCCGACGGCCCTCATGATCGAGGGAAACTTCTGGTCGCTGGGACAGCCACATGTTTCCCTGGATCATGGACGGCCCGAAGCGGGATCACGGCTGCAGCAACCGGCTCGGCCGGGGATGGGTGTGCGGTGGTGGTCGGTAGGGTCGGGGGCCGTGGAGACTCGTCACCGGCCCGCGGCCCGGATCGTCTGCCTCGACCGTGGGGAGCGGGTGCTGCTGATGAACTGGCAGGACCCGGCCGACGGGAGCCGGCTGTGGGAGCCGCCCGGTGGCGGGATCGACCCCGGTGAGACGCCGCTGCAGGCCGCGCGGCGGGAGCTCGTCGAGGAGACCGGGCTCGACCCGGCCGCGGTCGGGGAGCGCTTCGTCGCCGTCGAGCGGGACGTGCGGTGGAACGGGAAGCGGTTCGTCGGCGAGGAGCAGTTCTTCCTCGCCCGGTTCGACGCCGACCGGCCGCGGCTCGCGCGGGCCGGGCTGCTGCCCGACGAGCAGGTCAACCTGCAGGACCACGCCTGGGTCGGGCCCGGTGAGCTGGCCGCCCTGCCGGACCGGCTGGAGCCGCCCGGCCTCGCCGCGGTGATCGCCGCGCTCGCGCCGGGCAGCGCCTGGTCGGCCTGAGGCTCAGGGCCGGCGGGTCGAGTCGCCCTCGCCGGTGTGTTCCTGCGCCGCGTCGACGGCCTTGTCGATGTGGTCGCTGTACTTGTTGCCGGTCCGTTCGTCGATCTGGTCGCCGACCTTCTCCAGCGCCGCGTCGACCTTGTCGTCGTGCTGGTCGGCGAGGTCCTTCACCTTGTCGAAGAAGCTGTTCATCGGTTCACCGTACCCGGCTGCGACGCCGAAGAAGGGGGAGCGGCACGCGGCTCAGGCGGACAGTGCCGGGTCCAGCGCGTGGCGCGGATGGTGCGGCTCGACGGCGTCGGCCACCGCGCGGGCGGCGTCGAACGCCGGGCACGGCGCGACGTGCCCGCAGGCGGGGCAGGTCCCGCCGGCGTCGGCGTGCCGGTCGAGCATCTCGGCGGCGGTGCGGGCGAGGACGCTGCCGGGTCGGACGAGGTACACGTGCGGGCTCCTTGTTCGGTTCCGTGGACGCGCCCCGCAATGCCCGGCGGTACCGCCGCGAAACAAACGTCACCCTCCTCCGGGCCGGGTGAAATCAGTGGTGCCGGCGGCGTCGCAGGAGACACCCCCGGGGCCATCCCGGGCGTTCCCGGCGCGGCGGGAGCGGGTTCCGTCAGGGCTTGAGCAGCGCCTCGATCATGTCGCGCAGCGGGCCGGTGAGGGCCTCCTCGCTCACACCGGCGAGCGGCTGCAGGCCGGACCGGCGCAGCAGCACGAGGCCGGCGGTCGCGGCGAGGACCAGCTGCGCCTGGAGCAGGCGCCCGGGGTCGCCGGCGGCCGCGGCGAGCCGCTCGCTGTAGCCGCGCAGGACGCCGAGGCGGATCTGCTCGGCCCGCTCGTCGCCGGAGGAGCGCAGCAGGAGCAGCAGCTGGTACGGCCGCTGCGGCCCGGCCCGGCCGACGATCTGGGCGGCGATGGCCGCCGGGGCGGCGTCGAGGGACGCCTCGCCGGGGGAGCGGCGCAGCTCGTCGCCGGCCTTCGTCAGGCAGGCGGTGAACAGGCCCTCCTTCGACTCGAAGTACCGGCTGACCAGGGCGACGTTGACGCCGGCGTCGTCGGCGACGTCCCGCAGCCGGGTCGCCGCGTAGCCGTCGCGGGTGAACCGGACGAGGGCGGCGTCGAGCAGCAGGCGCCGGGTCCGGTCGGCGTCGCGGCGGCGCGGGCTGAGTTCCACCCGCACCAGGGTATCGAGGCCGCCGGTGTGATGTAAACCGCTGTTGACTTCACCGGATCGCCGCGGCTACGGTTCAAGTCAACAATCGTTTACTTGAGGGGTAACACCGTGTCACAGAACGTCACGGAGGCGCGCTCCGGGCGCCATGCCAACAGCACCCTCGTCGTGCTGTTCCTGTCGCTCGGCGGCCTCGCGTTCGCGGTGCTCCAGTCGCTGGTCGCGCCGGCGCTGCCGATCATCGCCCGCGACCTCGAGGCCTCCACGGGCGACATCAGCTGGATCCTGACCGCGTACCTGCTGTCCGCCTCGGTGCTGACCCCGATCCTCGGCCGCCTCGGCGACATGGTCGGCAAGCGCAAGGTCATGCTCGTCGTCCTGGTGCTGCTGGCCGCCGGCACCCTGCTGGCCGCCCTGGCCCCGAACCTGACGGTGCTCATCGTCGCCCGCGCCCTGCAGGGTGCGGCGGGCGCCATCATGCCGCTGTCGATCGGCATCGTCCGCGACGAGCTGCCGCGCGAGCGGGTCGGCGTGACCGTCGGCCTGCTCTCGGCGATCTTCGGCATCGGCGCCGGCGTCGGCATCGTGGCCGCCGGCCCGATCGTCGACCACCTCTCCTGGCACTGGCTGTTCTGGTTCCCGCTCGTCATCGTCGCCGTCGCGCTCGCCGGCGTGTACTTCGGCGTGCCCGAGTCGCCGGTGCGCACGCCCGGCCGCCTCGACGTGGTCGGCGCGGCGATCCTGTCGGTGTCGCTGGTCGCGCTGCTGCTGGCGATCAGCAAGGGCCGCGAGTGGGGCTGGGACAGCACCGAGACCGTCGGCCTGCTCGCCCTCGGTGTCGTCGCACTGATCGTGTTCGTCGTCGTCGAGCTGCGGGTGCGCGAGCCGCTCGTCGACATCCGGCTCATGGCGCTGCGCGGCGTGTGGGCGACCAACCTGGTCGCGCTCATCTTCGGCTTCGCCATGTTCGGCACGTTCGTGCTCGTCCCGACCCTGCTCGAGCTGCCCGCAGCGACCGGCTACGGCTTCGGCAAGACGGTCTCCGAGGCCGGCCTGTTCCTGCTGCCGACGACCCTGATGATGCTGGTGTTCGGCCCGCTCGCCGGCCTGCTCGACCGCCGCTTCGGGCCGAAGGTGCCGATGACCCTCGGCGCGATCGCGGTCACCGCCGCCTTCGCCCTGCCGGCCGTCGGGCACGGCGAGCTGTGGCAGATCCTGGTCTCCGGCCTGCTCACCGGTGCCGGCATCGGCCTGGCGTTCGCGGCGATGTCCAACGCGATCATCGAGAGCGTCCCCGCCACGCACACCGGCGAGGCGGCCAGCGTCAACACCATCGCGCGGACGATCGGCAGCAGCATCGGTACCGCCGTCATCGCCGCGGTCATCGCGTCCAACACGACACCGCAGGGGCTGCCGACCGACGACGCCTTCACCGAGGGCTTCTGGCTCTGCGCGGGCGTGGCCGTGCTCGGCATCGTGGCCGCGCTCATCCTGCCCTCGGCGCGCCGGCGCCACCAGCAGGCGGTCGAGGCGGGCGTCGAGGACCTCCCGCCGGAGCCGGAGGGCCTGCACCACCACGCGCACGCGCGCACCAGCTGACCGCAAGGATTCCCGGGGCCGTGGGCGAACGCCCGCGGCCCCGCGTCGCGACAGGACACCGCCCATGACCGCCCGCCGCTGGCTGCGGCCCGCCGCTGTCGCCGTCGTCGCGGCCGTACTCGCCGTCGAGGTCCGCTTCGGCTGGCCGGCACTCACCGGGGCGCTCGCGCAGCTGCGCACCCCGCACCCCGGCTGGCTGCTCGTCGCGGTCGGCGCGGCCCTCGCCTCGATGCGCGCCTACGCGTCGATGCAGGGCCGCCTGCTGCGCTCCGCCGGCGTCCGCGTGCCGATGGCCCAGCAGCTCGCCCTCGCCTACGCGGCGCACTCGCTGAGCGTCACCCTGCCGGGCGGCCCCGCGTTCTCGACCGGCCTCAACTACCGGCAGATGCGCCGGTTCGGCGCCAGCCCGGCCGTCACGTCGTGGTGCATCGCGCTGTCCGGACTGCTGTCCGCCGCCGCCCTGGCCGTGATCACCGCGGCCGGGGCGGTCACCGCCCACGGCGCCCCGCGCTGGCCGGCCCTGGCCGCGCTCGCCGCCGCCGTCGCCCTCGCCACCGCCGGGGTGCGGCGCCTGGCCCGCACCCCCGACGCCCTCGCCCCGGTGCTCGCCGTCGTGAACCGGGTCCGCCGCCGCCCGCCCGGCCACGGCGCCGACCGGCTCGCCGAGTTCCTCGGCCAGCTGCGGGCCACCCGGCTCACCCCGGCCCACGCCACCGTCGCGGCCGGCTACGCGCTGCTCAACTGGCTGCTCGACGCGGCCTGCCTGTGGCTGTGCCTGCACGCGGTGGCCGGTGGCGTCGGACCCGGCCGGCTGCTGCTCGCCTACTGCGCCGGGATGGCCGCCGGTACCGTGACGATCGTCCCCGCCGGCCTCGGCATCATCGACGGCGCCCTGGTCCTGGGCCTCACCACGGCCGGCGCGGCCACCTCCGCCGCGGTCGCCGGCGTCGTGCTGTACCGCCTGGTGAGCTTCGGCTTCATCATCGCCCTCGGCTGGCTCGCGCTGCTGCTCATCCGCCGCCGCGAGTCCACAAAGGATGGTCCACTCCACCGTTCGGCGCATTCCGGGGAGCACCGGCCGGCGGTACCCTGAGCCCGCTCGATCAACGCGGGGAGGGGCCGATGGCGTACGGGTCGTACCAGGTGCCCCAGGCGCCGCCGCAGCGCAACCGGACGCTGCGCACCGTCCTCATCGTGGTCGGCGCGGTGCTCGCCGTCTGCTGCGTGGGCGGCGTCGTCGGCGGCTACTTCCTGTTCCGCAACGTGAAGGACGCGATCGGGCCGGTCCGGGTCGCCGCCGAGGCGTTCGTCACGCAGCTCGAGGCGGGCAACACCGACGCCGCCTACGACTCGCTCTGCGAGGGGACCCGCAAGCAATACACGCGCGACGCCTTCGCCGACGGCGTGTCCAAGCAGCCGAAGATCCGTTCCCACACGATCCAGGGCGTCTTCGTCAACACCTACAACGGCCGTACGACCGGCACCGTCACCATGCAGCTGACCCTCGACACCGGCTTCACGGACCAGCACACGTTCGTCCTCCTGAAGGAGAGCGACACGTGGAAGGTCTGCGGCCAGCCGTACTGATGCTGATCGCGTTCGTCGGGGACGTCCACGGGCGGGTGCTGCACGCGTTCGCCGCGCTGCTGACGCTGCAGCGGCGGCGGGGCGTCGCGCTCGACGCCGTCGTGCAGGTCGGCGACCTCGGCGCGTACCCCGGCCCGGAGCGGATGGACGCGCCCAGCCGGCGCTTCCTCGCCGAGCACCCCGCCGAGGGCGACTTCTTCCGGCTGCTCGACCCGGACCCCGCGCTGGCCGCGGCCGTCACGGAAGCCCTGAAGCACCTGCCCCCGATGCACTTCGTCAGCGGCAACCACGAGGACTTCGAGTTCCTCGCCGCGATCGGCGGCGGCCCGGTCGACCCGCTGGGCGCCGTCCGGCACGTCCCCGACGGCACGGTCGCCGAGCTGGCCGGGCAGCGGGTCGCGTTCCTCGGGCGGGTGGAGGAGCCGGGGTACATGGACCTCGACCCGGACGCCCTCGGCACACTCCTCGCCGCACCGCCGGGCAGCGCCGACATCCTCGTCACGCACGACGGGCCGCACGGGCTGTGCACCGACTGGCAGGGCACGACGCGGGGGTCGCCGAAGCTCGCCGCGCTCATCGACCACCTCCAGCCGGCGCTGCACGTGAGCGGGCACTACCACCACCCGAACGGCCCCCGCCACTACGGCCGGACCGTCTCGTACGCGCTGTCCGAGCTGGTGTACCCGCGGCGGAACCGGCGCCGGCCCGAGCACGACAACCCGCGGCAGCAGGTCATGGCGGGCGCGATCGGGCTGTACGACACCGGGACGGGAGCCTTCGAGCTGATCGACGACGACTGGCTCGCCGACGTCCACGGCGACCACCTCGACCTGGCGACGTTTCTGAACTGACCCAGACTGACATCGGTTGTCAGGGTTTGCTGGCACCGTTGCCGGCATGACCACACCACTGAGCGGGAAGGTGGCGCTCGTCGCGGGCGCCACGCGCGGGGCCGGGCGGCAGATCGCCGTGCAGCTCGGGGCCTGCGGGGCCACCGTGTACTGCACCGGCCGCACCACCCGCACCCAGCCGTCCGCCTACCAGCGCCCGGAGACCATCGAGGACACCGCCGACCTGGTGACCGCGGCCGGCGGTACCGGCATCGCGATCCAGGCCGACCACCTCGACCCGGCCCAGGTCCGGGCGGTCGTCGAGCGGATCGACCGCGAGCACGGGCGGCTCGACGTGCTCGTCAACGACGTCTGGGGCGGCGAGGGCAGCTTCGCCTGGGACAAGTCGCTCTGGGAGGACGACCTCGAGCGCGGCCTGAAGCTGCTGCGCGGGCAGGTCGAGACCCACATCGTCACCAGCCACGCCGCCCTGCCGCTGCTCACGCGCCGGCCCGGGGGCCTGGTCGTCGAGATGACCGACGGTACCGCCGAGTACAACGCCCAGCGGTACCGGGTCAGCTTCTTCTATGACCTGGCGAAGGCGTCCGTGCTGCGGATGGCCTTCGCGCTCGCCCACGAGCTGGGGCCGCGCGGGGGCACGGCGGTCGCGCTCACGCCGGGGTGGCTGCGCTCCGAGCTGATGCTGGAGCACTACGGCGTCACCGAGGACAACTGGCGCGACGGCGCCGCCAAGGAGCCGCACTTCGTCATGTCGGAGTCGCCGGTCTACGTCGGGCGGGCCGTCGCCGCCCTCGCCGCCGACCCCGACGTGGCCCGATGGAACGGCAGGTCGCTGTCCAGCGCCGGGCTGGCCCGCGAGTACGGGTTCACCGACGCCGACGGCAGCCGGCCCGACTGGTGGCGCTACGACGAGGAGGTCGTCACGCCGGGTCGCCCGGCCGACCCCGCGGGCTACCGTTAGCCGTGCGCGTCTCCCGGCTCATCTCGCTCGTGCTGCTGCTGCAGGCCGGCGGCCCGCGCACGGCCGCCGAGCTGGCCGCCGAGCTGGAGGTGTCGGAGCGCACGATCTACCGTGACGTGCTGGCCCTGTCCGCGGCGGGCGTGCCCGTCTACGCGGAGCAGGGCCGCGCCGGCGGCTACCGGCTGCTCGACGGCTACCGCACCCGGCTCAACGGCCTCAGCCGGGCCGAGGCCGAGGCCCTGTTCCTGTCCGGGCTGCCCGGCCCGGCCCGCGACATGGGCCTCGGCGAGGCCCTCGCGGCGGCCGAGCTGAAGGTCGCCGCCGCCCTGCCCGGCACCCTGCGCCAGGCGTCGGCGAGCGCCCGGCAGCGCTTCCACCTCGACGCCCCCGGCTGGTTCCGCGACGCCGACCCGCCACCGCTGCTCGCCGCCCTGGCCCGGGCCGTCTGGGAGGATCACGAGCTGACCGTCGCCTACGCCGCCAAGTCCGGCGCCGTGACCCGCACGGTCGAGCCGCTCGGCCTGGTCCTGAAGAACGGCATCTGGTACCTCGTGGGCCGCGTCGGCGCGACCCCGCGCACGTACCGCGTGGACCGCGTCCGCTCGGCGTCGCAGACCGGCGCCCGCTTCGCCCGCGACGAGTCGTTCGACCTGGCGTCGTTCTGGTCGGAGCAGGCGGCCGGCTTCGAACGCGCCCTGCTGTCGGAGACGGTGACGGTCCGGCTCAGCGAGGCCGGCCGCCGTCACCTGCGCCATGCCGTCGAGCCCCTGGCCTGCCGTGCGGCCCTGGAGTCCGCGACCGACCCGGACGCGGACGGCTGGGTGACGGTGACCCTGCCGTCGGAGTCGGTCCGGGTCGCGCACTCCCAGCTGCTGTCGCTGGGCCCGGAGGCCGAGGTGCTGTCCCCACCGGAGCTGCGGGCCCTGATGGCCGACTCGGCGGTCCGCCTGGCCACCCTGTACGGCGGCGGCGCCGGGTAGCCCCCGGCCGGGGCCGCTCCGGGCAGTTCACGTCAGCGCGGCCCGGACGGCGGGGACCACCTCGTTCGCCCAGCGGGCCAGGGTCGCCTCGTCCGGGGTACCGCCGGACGGAGAGAACAGGATGAAACCGCCCGCGGCGTGGTCGCGGACGGCGCCGGTGAGCTCCTCGACCCACTGGGCCACGGAGCCGCCGAGCCAGCGGCCGTCCCGGTCGCGCGGGTGGTCCACCGGCCGGTCGGTGATCCGGCCGGGGAGGTTGAACACGGTGCGGACCTCGCGCGGGTCCCTCCCCGCAGCCGTCGCGGCCGCGTCGACGACCGGGCGTGACTCGCGGTACCGCCGGCTGCGCCAATCGGCCGCGTGGCCCGGGATCCAGCCGTCGGCCGCGCGGCCCGTCGCGGCCAGGGAGCGCGGGCCGACCGAGCCGGTCCACACCGGCGGCGCGGCGACCGGGGCGGGCTCGATGTCGCGCACCCGGTAGTAGGGCCCGTCGTGGGTCACCGGCGGTCCGCCGCCGGACAGCCGCCGGACCAGCCCGATCGCCTCCTCCATCGCGTCGACGGCCTGCCCGGGCGTCAGCCGGTCCACGCCGAGGTCGGCGATGCGGTCCCACAGCCCGCCGGCGCCCATCCCGAGCACGATCCGCCCGCCGGACAGCGCCGACAGGGTGGTGACCGCGCGGGCCAGCAGCGGCGCCGGGCGGGACGGCAGGTTGGTAACGTTGGCCAGCCCGGCGATGCGGGTGGTGCCGCCGAGCGCGAAGCCGATGGTGGCGTACGCGTCGAGCCGCGCGCCGAGGTACGGATGGTCGGAGAGCGAGAACAGGTCGAGCCCGTCCTCGTCCGCCCGCCGCACCATGCGCAGCAGCGCCGCCCGCTCGTCGATCCGGCTGTGCGCCCCGAACCCGAAGATCACGTCCATGGCCTCGACCATGCCGGTGCGGGCCGCGCGCGGGGAGACCGGGCCTATCCTGGTACCGCCGGGGATACCCGCAGGACCGCTTCGTCCCGCTCGACGCGGTCGCGCCAGGCGTCGACGTCGACGCTCGTGCCGTCCTCGCCCAGGACCTCGGCGACGACCAGCTCGGACAGGGGCCGCTCGGGGTCGGGGTCCTCGACGTCGCCGTCCAGCCCGATGTACGCCGGGGCGACCAGGCGGGTCCTGGTCGTGCCGGCGACCAGGTCGGGGGCGAACTCGTCGTCGAGGACCATGACCGTGGCCCGCAGGTCGCCGTGGACCATGACCAGCTTCTCGGTCATCGTGCCGCCGAACGTGCGGGCGTCGAGGTCGCCGAGGACCAGCAGCTTCGGGTCGCAGCCGAAGAACACGTCACCGACCCGCAGCCGGCCCAGCACGATCAGCGCCTGCGCGCCGTCGTCCTCGTCGACGAGGTTGCCGTCGATCGTGAGGTCGCCGTCGACGACGTACCCGGTCGCGGGCTCCGCCGTGGCGCCCGCGCCCCACGGGGTCCGCTCGTGGTCGTTGAGCGACAGCGTCCCGCCGACCGTGGCGGGGCCGGGGACGAGGATGTACTCCTCGTCGTACAGGTTACGGTAGGTCGACTCCGGCAGCCCGCGCCGCTCGAACAGCGCGACGGCCTCGTCCCAGGACAGGTAGCTGGTAGGCACGGCGCACCGTACCAGGGTCAGCGGACGCTGAGGATCGCCACCAGGAAGTCCGACGCCGGGGTGAACGGCCGCAGGTCCCACGTGCCCAGGAGCTGGTCGGGCGTCAGGCCGGCCGTCGCGGCGTCGCCGAGGAAGACGTCGAAGTCGTACCCCCGGCCGGCACCGAACCCGGTCACCACCCGCCCGCCCGGCGCGAGGTGCGCCGCACACCGGCGCAGCACCTCCACCCGCGTGCCCGGCGCGAGGAACGTCAGCACGTTGCCGGCGCTGACCACGACGTCGAACCGCTCGGCCAGGTCCACGTCGGCGAGGTCGCCGACCAGGTACCGCGGCCCGGGATAATCCTGGCGCGCCGCCGCGATGAGCTCCGGGTCGAGGTCGACCCCGACGACGTCGTGCCCGGCGGCGGCCAGCACCCCGGCGACCCGCCCGCTGCCGCACCCGGCATCGAGGATCCGCGCCTTGCGCGGCACCATGGCGTCGATGAGCCGCGCCTCGCCGGCCAGGTCGTCCCCGCGCTCGGCCATCGCCCGGAACCGCTCGATGTACCACCGCGAGTGCCCCGGGTCCTCAGCGATCTTCCGCAGCCAGAGATTCTCCGCATCCCCCACCATGCAGACTCTAGTGCGGCGCGGGCCCCGCCGGATCATGACCGTGACCAGACCCACGGACGCCTCACCGGCCAACGAAAGCGCTGCCGGCCGCTCGCCGATGTCGGTGTGCGATACGCACCTGAAAGTGCGTATCGCGTGCCGGGAATCAGCGGCCCGGTGTCGGTGCTCCTGCCGGGAAACGACGGGAGATCGGGATGAAGTTCCTGGCCAGCACGCTGCTCGCGGGGGCCGCGGCGCCGGTGACCGAACGGGACCGGTTCGCGGAGGCGGTGGACCTCGCGGTGTGGGCGGAGCGTCTGGGTTACGACGCGTTCGGGCTGGGCCAGCGGCACAGCCCCGCGTTCCTCTCGTCGTCGCCGGCGGTGACCCTGGCCCACATCGCGGCGCGGACCAGCCGCATCCGCCTGATGACGACCGTTGCCGTGCTGTCCCTGGCCGATCCGGTCCGGGCGGCCGAGGACTACGCCACCCTGGACCAGCTCAGCGACGGCCGGCTCGACCTGGTCATCGGCAAGGGTAACGACCCCGCGTCGCCCCGCGCGTTCGGCGTGCCGGAGGCGCAGCTGTGGGACCGCCTCGAGGAGGGCTACGAGCTGCTGCGCCGGCTCTGGCGTGAGGACGACGTGACCTGGACCGGCCGGTTCCGCCCGCCGCTGTCCGGGGTGACGGTCCGGCCGAAGCCGCTGCAGCGGCCCGCGCCGCGGGTCTGGCACGGCTCGGCGACCAGCGAGCGGTCGGTCGACCTGGCGGCGAAGTGGGGCGATCCGCTGTACTCGGCCAACGGCTTCCGCCCCGCCGGCACGTACCTCGCCCTCGTCGAGCGGTACCGGGAGCGCCTCGCCGCCCACGGCCACGACCCGTCCCGCGCGCTGGTCGGCGTCGGCGCGCATGCCCCGGTGGTCACCAGCCGCTCCCAGGACGCCTACGCGATCGCCCGGCCCGCGTTCGAGGCGTTCCGCCGCTCCGCGGTGGCCGCGGCCAACGGGTTCCCCTACGACAGCCTGGAGGACTTCGTCGAGCGGGGCTCGGCGCTGGTCGGCAGCCCCGGCCAGGTCACCGCGAAGCTGCTCGACCTGCACCGGCGGTTCGGCAACCAGCTCTTCGGCGTGGGGGTCGAGGGGTTCTTCGTCCCCGACCCGGCCGCCGCCCGCGAGCACCTGGAGCGGTTCTTCGCCGAGGTCGTGCCGGTCGTGCGGGCCGAGGCCCCGACCCCGGACTGGCTGCCCGTCACGCCGTGACGGTCACGCGGCGCCGAGGCGGCTTGCCACCGCGTCGCGGACCTCGGCGTCCGTCGGGGTCCGCACGTCCGCCGCGTCGGCCATGCGACGCAGCGACGTCATCGTGACGCCGTCCAGGCGGCAGGCCACGAAGCGGTCGTACACGCCCAGGTCGGAGTCGACGTTGACGGCGAAGCCGTGGCTGGTGACGCCGCCGCGGATGCGCATGCCGATCGACACCAGCTTGTGGTGCTCGGGGGTCCACACGCCGACGAGGGAGTCGCCGCCCTTCGGGGTCTCCCGCCGTACCGTGGGAAAACCGAGATCCGCGAACGCCTCGATCAGGGCCTGCTCGAGCCAGCGGACCACGTCGCCCGGGCCGCGTTCACGCAGGTTGATGACGAGATAGCCGACCAGCTGGCCCGGGCCGTGATACGTCGCGTGGCCGCCCCGGTCGACCTCGACCAGGTCCAGGGAGCCGTCCTGCGGCAGGTCCGCGGCCGGGGTGTGCCGGCCGTACGTGACCACCGGTGGGTGGCTGAGCAGGAACAGCCGGTCGGGGGCGGTGCCGGCCTGCCGCTCGGCGACCCAGCCGCGCATCGCCTCGATCGCCGGGCCGTACGCGACCTCACCCAGGTCCACCCGCATGATGTCCGCCATCCGTCCATCCTGCCGCGCCGGGGACCGCGACCGGGAGCCGGGCCGGGGCGTGGACGATCGGGTCGTGGCTGCGCCAGGTGATCGGTCCGGCCAGGGCCAGCCGCGGGAACGCCTCCCGGAGCGCGGCCAGCGCGGCCGCCGCCGTCAGGCGGGTCAGGGCGGCGCCGGGGCAGTAGTGCGGGCCGAGGCCGAACGACAGGTGCGGGTTGGGGGAGCGGTCCGGGTCGAAGCGGTCCGGGTCGGGGAAGCGGGCCGGGTCGCGGTTCGCCCGGGCGGTCATCACGACCAGCTCGGTGCCGGGCTCGACCGCGACGCCGGACAGCGTCGCCGGGCGGGTGGCGCGGCGCAGGACGCCGAGGACCGGCGGGACCAGGCGGGCGGCCTCCTCCACGGTGCCCGGACGGGTCGCCTGGGCGGCCCAGCGGGACGGCTCCTCCAGCAGGAGGTGGATCGCGTTCGCGATGAGGTTCTGCGTGGTCTCGACGCCGGCGAACAGCAGCATCAGGCTGTGTGCGCCGGCCGTGTCGTCGTCGTGCGGCCAGGCGGCGCGCAGCGCCCGGGGTACCGGCGCGAGATCGGCACCCGAGGTGAGCTGGTCGCGCATCGCCCGGGTCGCCGCCGCCATCGCCGCCAGGCCGGCCTCGCGGGCCACCGGGTCGCGCGCGTCGGCGTCGGCCCGGTCGAGGGCCCGGGCGCGGGCGAGGAACGCCTCGGTCTCGGCGCCGGGCGGGCACAGCAGGCCCGCGATCACCCGCGCGGCGAGCGGGTGGGCGAAGTCGGTCAGCGCGTCGAACGACGCCGGCGGCAGCTGCGTGACCAGCCGGCGGGCCAGGTCACCGACGTCGGGCGCGGTGCGCAGGGCGCGGGTCACCGGGGCCCGCTCGGCCGTGTGCCGCGGCGGGTCCTGGAAGAACAGCCACCGGGCCGACCAGTCGGTGAACCCGGCGAGCCGTGAGCGGTCCCGCGGCGGCACCCGCGGGACGACGGCCGAGGAGAACGTGGCCGGGTCGCGCAGCACCGCCGTGACGTCGGCGTGGGACGTGACGACCCAGCGGCCCCTATCCCAGTACAGCGTCCACCGCCTCGACGGCGGCGGCGAAGCGCTCGTCGTGGTCGCCGAGGAGCAGGACGTACGGGCGGCCGAGGCGGTGCAGCTCGCGCTTCCACGCGGCGGCGAACTCGGCCCGTTCCGCCGGGCGGTCCTTGCTGTGGTGGCCGGTGAACGGCAGGTCGTCGGCGGCGAGCAGGTACAGGTCGGCGGTCTCCCGCTCGGCGGCCTCCCGCAGCCACTGCGGGGACGTCTGGTACAGCCGCTCGCTCCACAACCGCAGCGCGAGCAGGCCGGTGTCGCAGAACAGCGCGCGGCTGGCCCGCCGCGCCAGCCGCTCCTCGGTGGCACGCTGCATGTGCGCGACCCGGGACACCAGGTCGGCCGACAGGTTGTTGGGGCCGTCGAACTCGCGGGCGGCCTCCGGGACCCACATGGTCCCGTAGTGCTCGGCGAGCCGCTTGGCGAGGGTCGTCTTGCCGGTGGACTCGGCGCCGACGATCCGGACCCGCTTGGCGTACCAGGCTCGCACCGGCGGCGGCAGGTACCGCTCCGAGCCCCACGGGTCCGCCCGCACCTTCGTGCCGGACACCGGGATCGCGTACGGGTTGACGAGGATCATCCTGGCCCCGAGCCGCTGCAGGAAGTCGTGGCCGTAGGACGCGCCGGCGACCAGGTAGTCGGGCCGCACGTGGGCGAGGATACGTTCGGCCCACGGCGCGTCGGCCTCGATCGGGGCGACGGACACGGTCGGGAACAGCTCGGTCAGCCAGTCCCGCCGGACCTCCCACGGCACCGGGTCGTCCGCGCCCTTGCTCACGAAGACCCAGACGTTCGGCGCGTGGGCCTGGGCGATCTCGATGATGTACCGGTGGCCGTCGTGGACCGGCAGGAACCGGCCGGGGACGATGGCGGTGGTGTCGCCGCCGCCCGGCGGCGGCCCGAACTGCTCCGGGGTGAAGGCGGCCAGCCGCTGCTGCAGGGCCTTCGCGGCGGCGGCGTCCAGCTCCTGCGTCGTGGGCGGGTCGTCGTCGTAGTAGGCGAAGCTCGACCCGTACCAAGCCATCGGAGCCATCGGCGTCGTGGTCATCCCGGCAGGATAAGCCCGGCTTGCCACCGTGACCGATGCTGATGGGGTGGACGACGTCGCCGCGCTGGACGCGCTGGAGGCACTGCTGGCCTCTGCCGAGGACCCTGATGCAGCGGTACTGCAACAGCTGTCCGGCCTCGCCGACGACCTGGACGACGAGGCGCTGGCCATCGCGCTCGCGGCCGCGGCCGTGCGGGCCGACCCGGACGACGCCGAGGCCCGCCACGGCTACGCCCTGCTGCTGGCCCGGCGGCACCGCCTGCGGGCCGCCCTCGACGTGCTCGCCAAGCTGCCCGCCGGCGCGGACCGGGACCCCTGGCCGCTCACCGCGGCGTTCCGTGCCCGGGGCCTGCCGATCCTCGCCCTCGACCACGGCGGCTACCTCGGCCGGCTCGAGCGGTTGCGGCTGTGGCTCGCCGGCGGCGTGGTCGGCCGCGATCGCCGCCGCCGGGCCGAGCAGACGATCGTCGACGCGCTGCCCGCCGACCCGCTTCCGGCGGTGGTACCGCCGGTGCCCGCACTGCTGGCCCGCGCGGCGGACCTCGTCGCGTACCACCGGCACCGGCCGCGGGCGTCGCCGGACGCTGCGATCGGGGTCCGGGCGCGGGCCGCCGAGCTGGAGCTGCCCGACGCCGCGGCCGCCCTGCTGCGGGCCGCTCACGGGGCCGACCCCGACGACCTCCCCACCGTCCTCGCGCTGCTGCGCGTCCTGTACGGGCGCCACCGCGAGTCCCTCGCCGTCATCGACGCGCTCCCGCCGGCCGACCGGCACCACGACGCGGTCCGCTCCGCCGAGGCCGACATCCGGGCCCGGATGGGCCTGCCGGCCACCGCGCTCGCGGCCCTCGGCGACCAGCGCGCCCTGGACGACTGGGACCGCAGCCTCCACCGCCGGCTGTGGTGGCGCACCGGCGGCCCGCTGTGGTTCGTCCGCCGCCGGATGCTGCGCCACGAGGAGCAGGTCCTCGCCGACTGGGAGTGGCGGGCACTGCGGCTCGAAGCCTTCGACGCGCCGGGCTGGCCGGCCGACTTCGACCCGGCGCCGATCCGGGCCGTGCTCGACGGGTTCCACCTGACCTGGGCCCGGTCCGTCGCGTCGTGGTGGCGCCGGGAGTACCTGGCCGGCCGGGCCGCCACCTGGACCGGCCTGGCCTCGGCGGGCGTCGCGCTCACCGTCGTGGCCCGCGAACTGTTCGCCACCGGCTGGGCGCCGGCCGCCGGCCTCGGCGCCGCCACCGCCGCCGTCGTCGTGCTGGTCTGGCGGCAGCCGTTCCGGCGGCTCATCACCGGTGCCGGCGTGGCGGCGATGCTCGTCCGCGCGGTCCCAGCCTGCCTGGTCGTCGGCACCGCCGGTCTGCTCGCCTGGCGGGTGGGCGGGGCCTGGCCGCGCTTCGGCGGCGCCGCGCTGCTCACGCTCGTCGGGCTGGCGCTGCTGCGCACGGCGTTCGTCGGCCCGGTCCGCCTGTCCGGCGCGTACCGGGACTCGCGCCTGTGGCGGTACAACCCCCGCGAGGAGATCATCGACGAGCTGCTCGACGTCCTGCACGGCGTCGCCGCCCCGGGGGCGCGGGCCGACCTCGACCGCCGGCGGTCCTGGATCCTGTCGCTGGAGCGGGCGGCGACCCGGGTCGAGGGCGGCTTCGTGGCCGGCTTCGGCCTGCGGGACACCGAGACGGCGGCCTGGGCCGCCGACCGCGCCGCGGGCGCCGCCGCCGGGCTGCGCCGGCTGCAGCGGCAGGTGCTGGTCCCGGCCGGCGGCACGTGGAGCCTGCTGGCCCGCACGCTGCGCCGGGAGATTGTCGCGCTGGCCACCGGCAACCTCGCCGACCTGGTCCGGGCGGCGCCGCCGGCGACGGCGCCCGCCCCGGTGCCCGGCCGCCGGGCCACCGCGGTGCGGG
>NZ_JBEXCY010000194.1:0-22647 GCF_040605515.1 Dactylosporangium sp. NPDC005572
GCCGGCGGTGAGCCGCCGGCCACGGCCCGTCTCACATCGCAGGTGAAAACCGCTGGCCCGGGGTGCGGCGTCCGGCGCGGTTCGCTAGACAGACAAGCGTGAACCGCAACAGCCGGCTCCCGGCGCTCACCGGGTTGCGCTGGGCGGCCGCCGTGGTCGTCTTCGGCCAGCACCTGCTGGAGCGGTACTTCGATCCGCACCTGCAGGCGTCACATCAGCTCCGATCGGTGCTGTGGGCCGCGCTCGTCAACGGCGGCGCGCTCGGCGTGTCGTTCTTCTTCGTCCTGTCGGGCTTCGTGTTGACCTGGTCGACCCGGCCGGGCGAGCGCGCGGGCGCGTTCTGGTGGCGCCGGATCACCAAGATCTACCCGGCGACGCTCGTCACCACGCTCGCCGCGGTCGCCATCGTCGGCGTCGCCGGTCCGCTGCAGCTGGCCACCCACCTCACGCTCACCCAGAGCTGGCTGCCGCGCGCCGACGTGTACGGCGCGCTCAACCCGGTCAGCTGGTCGCTGTCCGTCGAGGCGTTCTTCTACCTGAGCTTCCCGCTGCTGCTACCGGCGCTGCGCCGGCTGCGCACGCCCGCGCTGTGGGGCGTGGCCGTGCTCATGGTCGAGTTCGTCGCCGCCGTCGCCGTCGACCTGATCCCGTTCGGCCGCGACACCCAGCTCTACATCGCCTACCTGCTGCCGCCGGTGCGGATGGCCGAGTTCACCCTCGGCATCGTGCTGGCGCTGCTGGTGCGCCGCGGCACCTGGCGCGGGCCGGGCCTGGGCTGGTCGTTCGCGCTACTGCTGCCGGCCTACGTCGGGAACCTGTTCCTGCCCTACCCGGTCAACCAGCAGGCCCTGACGCTGATCCCGGTCGCCTTCGTCATCGCCGCGGCCGCGCGGGCGGACGTGCGGGGCCGCCGCACGCTGTGGTCGAGGCCGCTCATGGTGTACCTCGGGGAGCTGTCCTTCGCCTTCTACCTGGTGCACTACCTGGTGTTCGTGGCCTTCGAGCGTTTCAACCTGCTGCCGCACGAGGCCGGCCCGGCCGCCGCGGCGCTCGCCACCGCGTCGGTGTTCTCGTTCAGCCTCATCGCCGCCATGGGGCTGTACCACTGGGTCGAGGTGCCCGCGCTGGAAATGCTGCGCCGGCGCCCCTCGGGCCGGCACCGCGCGGGGTCGATGGTCATCCCCCCGCAGCGGGCCCTCGCGGCCGGCCCGGACGGGGCGCCGACCTCACCGGCGCCGGTTCAGCCGACCTCGCCGTCGATGCGCTGACGCAGCAGGTCGGCGTGGCCGTTGTGCCGCGCGTACTCCTGGATGAGGTGCAGGTACACCGCCCGCAGCGACATCGGCCCGCGCAGCGAGTCCTCGAAGGCGTCGTCGAGCGCGGCGGTCGCGGCCACCGCCCGCGAGTCCTCCCACTGGGCGAGCAGCCGCGCGTGGTCCCGCTCGGCGGCGGCCGGGTCGAGCTCGTCGAACGCCGCGTCCTTGGCGCCCTCGCGGCGGTAGTGGAACTCGACCGGCTCGCCGCGGAACCGCCGGTGGAACCACTCCAGCTCGACGTCGGTCACGTGGCGCAGCAGCCCGAGCAGCGACAGCGTCGACGGCGGCGTGGAGCGCTGCGCCAGCTCCTCGCCGGTGAGCCCGGTGCACTTGCCGACGAGCACCGCCCGCTGCCAGTCGAGGAACCCTTCCAGCAGGGTCCGTTCGTCCGCGACGAGCGAACCGCCGAACGGCGGCGGAGGAGGTGCGATCCAGGTCATACGTCCTCCGCTTCGCTCCGGCCGCCTGACCTTCAGGCTGTGCTCATGATGACCGGCCCCTCCGCTGCGCTCCGGACCGGTCATGCACCGATCATGTCAGGCGGCCCCGAGGACCTGCGGGCGGACCGCGATCAGGGTCTCCTCGACGGCGGCCACGATGTCGCGCGGCGCGTGGGCGAGGAACAGCGCGGCCAGGGCCAGGTCGACCACCCGCGCGTAGTGGGCCGGGGTGATGGCGAGGGTGCGGTGCGCCTCGGTCAGGTCCCGGCCGCCGTACTCCTGCGGCCCGCCCAGCACCTGCGCCAGCAGGGCCGCCATGTGCCGCTTGAGGGACTCGACGGCGACGCCCGCGAAGTAGGGGGCCAGCTCCTCGTCGAGCAGGATCCAGGTGTACAGCTGGTCGACCACGACCTTGATCGCGGCGCCGCCGCCGACGCGGCGGTACATGGTGGGGGTGTCGGGGGTGACGATCATGCGCTGGACCTCCCATCGATGGGCGGGAGTGTAACGGCGCATTGTGTCCGGCGATGTACCCGTCCTGTCGCCGGGCGGTGTCCGGCATGGCAACGTAAGCGGTATGTCCGTCCATCCCCGCGCGGGACAGCCCGCACAGCGCGCCGACCTCGTCGACGTGCCGCGGCTCGTCACCAGCTACTTCGCCGAGCACCCCGACCCGTCCGACCCGGCCCAGCAGGTCGCCTTCGGCACGTCCGGCCACCGTGGGTCGAGCCTGCGCCGCTCGTTCAACGAGGACCACATCGCCGCCGTCAGCCAGGCGATCTGCGAGTACCGGGAGCTCCAGGGGTACCGTGGACCGCTCTTCGTCGGCAAGGACACCCACGCGCTGTCGGAGCCGGCGACCGCCAGCGCCCTCGAGGTGTTCGCCGCGAACGGGGTGACCGTCCTGATCGACAGCCGGGACGGCTACACGCCGACGCCCGCGGTCTCGCACGCGATCCTCACCCACCGCGACCGGGGCGCGGACGGCGTGGTCGTGACGCCGTCGCACAACCCGCCGGAGGACGGCGGCTTCAAGTACAACCCGCCGCACGGCGGCCCGGCCGACACCGACGTGACGAAGTGGATCCAGGACCGGGCCAACGCGCTGCTCGCCGACGGCCTGCGCGGCGTGCGGCGGATCCCGCTCGCCAAGGCCCTCGCGGCCGGGACGACCGAGCGGTACGACTTCCTCGGCGCGTACGTCGGCGACCTGCCCTCCGTGATCGACGTCGACGCCGTCCGGGCCGCCGGCGTGCACATCGGCGCCGACCCGCTCGGCGGGGCGAGCGTCGCGTACTGGGCGGAGATCGCCGACCGGCACAAGCTCGACCTCACCGTGGTCAACCCGGTGGTCGACCCGACGTTCGGGTTCATGACGCTGGACTGGGACGGCAAGATCCGGATGGACTGCTCGTCGCCGAACGCGATGGCCTCCCTCATCGGCCGCCGCGCCGACTTCCAGGTCGCGACCGGCAACGACGCCGACGCCGACCGGCACGGCATCGTCACCCCCGACGCCGGGCTGATGAACCCCAACCACTTCCTGGCCGTCGCCATCCAGTACCTGTACGGCCGCCGCGACGGCTGGCCGGCCGGCGCCGCGATCGGCAAGACCCTGGTCTCGTCCTCGATGATCGACCGGGTGGCGCTCGACCTGGGCCGCCGGCTGGTCGAGGTGCCGGTCGGCTTCAAGTGGTTCGTGCCGGGGCTGCTCGACGGCTCGTTCGGCTTCGGCGGCGAGGAGAGCGCGGGCGCGTCGTTCCTGCGCCGCGACGGGTCGGTGTGGACGACCGACAAGGACGGCATCCTGCTCTGCCTGCTCGCCTCGGAGATCATCGCCACCACCGGCCGCTCACCGTCGCAGCTCTACGCCGACCTGACGGCCCGGCACGGCGCGCCGGCCTACGCGCGCATCGACGTCGCCGCGACCCGGGAGGAGAAGGCGGTGCTCGGCAAGCTGTCCCCGGAGCAGGTGACGGCGACGACCCTGGCGGGGGAGGAGATCACCGCGAAGCTCACCACGGCGCCGGGCAACGGCGCGGCGATCGGCGGCCTGAAGGTGGTCACGGCGTCGGGCTGGTTCGCGGCGCGCCCGTCGGGCACGGAGGACGTCTACAAGGTCTACGCCGAGTCGTTCCAGGGCCCGGAGCACCTGGCCAGGATCCAGGAGGAGGCCCGCTCGGTGGTCTCGGCGGCCCTGTCCGCGTAGGTGTGCGAACGGGGACAGCCCGGGCGGGCTGTCCCCGTGAGGTCAGGCTACGGCGCGGTCGCGCTGCGCGGTGGTCGCGGGGCGCTTGAAGGCGCGCTGGAGCTGCACCACGATCGACCAGGTCACCTCGGTCACCGGGCGGGCGCCGTTGACCTGGATGAGCAGCTCGCGCTGCGCGTAGTAGTCGAGCAGCGGGCGGGTCTTCTCCTCGTACACCTTGATGCGGTGGCGGATCACGTCCTCCGTGTCGTCCGCGCCGCGGGCCCGGGCCAGCATCCGCCGGATCAGCTCGTCCTCGGGGACCTCGAGGTGGATCGCGATCTGCACGCCGACGCCGAGGGAGCCGGCGGTGCGATACGCCGCCTCGGCCTGCTCGACCGTGCGGGGAAAGCCGTCGAGCACGTAGCCGCCGGTCTCGCTCGCCTTGAGCACCGGTTTGCGCAGCATGTCCATGATGATGGCGTCGGGGACCAGCTCGCCCTTGTTGACGTAGGTCTCGACGGTCTTGCCGATCGTCGTGCCCTCCGCGATGTGCCGGCGCAACAGGTCGCCGCTCGCGATGTGGGTGATCCCGAACTGTTTGGCGATCTGGTCCGCCTGGGTGCCCTTACCAGCACCGGGGGCGCCGACCATCAGGATTCGCTTCGCTCGCGGAGCCGCCGACTGCATCGTCATTCGCACACCCCTTCGTATGCCCGACCATCGGCCACCCGCCGATGGTCCAGCATCGCATCCGGATGTCGCACGAAGGCTGAATGCCAGCTGTGAATTTCCACATTCCCAGCGGGGGCATGCGAGGGCCCCCGCTGGGAATAAAACGTCACCTGGTGCCGAGCAGGTCCACGACGAAGACGAGCGTCTCACCCGGCTTGATGACGCCGGCCGCGCCGCGGTTGCCGTAGCCCAGGTGCGGCGGGATGACGAGCTTGCGGCGGCCGCCGACCTTCATACCGGCGACGCCCTGGTCCCAGCCGGCGATGACCTGGCCCTGGCCGAGGCCGAACTCGAACGTGCCGCCGCGGTTCCACGACGCGTCGAACTCCTTGCCGGTCGACAGCGACACCCCCACGTAGTGCACGCTGACCTGCTGGCCGGGGCGGGCCTCCGGGCCGTCGCCGACGGTGATGTCCTCGACGACCAGGTCGGCCGGCGGCGGGCCGTCGGGAAGGGTCACTTCGGGCTTGCTGAGCGACATGCGCTTGACTCCTCGGCGGATTCGTGACTAACGGTCACCACCCATCCTGCCTCATGGCGGCGTACCGATCCGGTCGGGGCCTGTCGGCGCTTGACCCGATCTCCGCTGGTTTGGTCGGGTTCGTTCGGGGCGTACCGGCGCTCGACCCGGTTTACGCTCAGCACATGCACCCGGTACGCGTGGCGTTCTGGCTGGTGATCTCCGCCATGGTGCTGACCGCGGCCCAGGCCGCCGTGGCCGCCTGGCTGCTGGTGCGCTTCGACGCGCGGTACACCAGCGGCGCCCCGTGGACCCTCGACGAGAACCTGCAGCTGCGCGCCGTCGAGGACCGCCTCGCCGTCATGCTGGTGCTGTTCGCGGGGCTGAGCCTCCTGCTGGCCGGGGTCGCCACGGCGGTGCCGCGCCGCTCGCCGCACACCCGGCTGGTCGTGAGCGTGGCGTTGCTGCTCGTGGCCGACGCGCTGCTGCTGGGCGTGGTCTTCAGCCCCGACTCGGCGCTGCTCGCCGACAGCGAGGCGCAGGAGGCGCACCTGCAGACGATGCTGCCCCTGTGGTACAGCGGGGTCCACGCCACGGTCTTCTGCGGTGTGATCGTCGCGTCGGTCCTGGCCGTGCTGCGGCTCGGGCGGGAGCCCGCCGCCGACTACTACCAGTGGCACGACCCGGCGGCCAGCTGGCGCGGGTTCACCTCCTGGCTCGACGTGGCCCGCGGCCGCAACATGTAGAGGACGGCGGGCCGGCTCCGACCAGGTGGCATGAGAAAGCAATGGATCGGCCTCGCCGTGCTCGCCCTGCCCACCCTGCTCGTGTCGCTCGACGTGTTCGTCCTGCTGCTCGCGATGCCGCGGCTGAGCGCCGACCTGCACGCGAGCAGCATCGAGCAGCTGTGGATCCTCGACGTCTACGGCTTCCTGCTGTCCGGCTTCATGATCACGATGGGTACCCTGGGAGACCGCATCGGCCGGCGCCGCCTGCTGCTCATCGGCGCCCTGTGCTTCGGCGTCGCCTCGGTCGTGGCCGCGTACAGCACCAGCCCGGAGATGCTCATCGCCGCCCGCGCCGTCCTCGGCGTCGCCGGCGCCACCCTCGCCCCGTCCACCCTGGCCCTGATCAGCACGATGTTCCCCGACCCGCGGCAACGGGCGCTGGCCATCGGCGTGTGGATGATGTGCTTCATGGGCGGCGCCATCATCGGCCCGCTCGCCGGCGGCCTGCTGCTCGCGCACTTCTGGTGGGGCTCGGCGTTCCTGCTCGGCGTGCCGGCCATGCTCGTGCTCCTGGTCGCCGGCCCGCTGCTGCTGCCGGAGCACCGCAATCCGGGCGCCGGCCGGCTCGACCTGCCGAGCGTCGCGCTCTCGCTGGCCGCGATCCTGCCCGTGGTGTACGGCCTGAAGGAGCTCGCCCGCGGCCTCTCCGTCGTGCCCGGTGTCGTCCTGCTGGCCGGCCTGGCGGTCGGCGTGGTCTTCGTCCGCCGCCAGCGCGCCCTGGCCCATCCGCTGCTGGACCTGCGCCTCTTCGGCTCGGTCGCGTTCCGTACCGCAGTCGGCGGCATGTTCCTCGGCACCCTGCTCACCGGGGCGATGATGGTCTTCATCACCCAGCACCTGCAGCTGGTGAAGGGCCTGTCCCCGACGGCCGCGGGCCTGTGGACGATGCCCGCCGTGATCGTCACCGGCCTGTCCTTCCAGCTGTCCCCGCTGCTGGCCCGCCGCGTCCACCGTGGCCGCCTGATCGGCGGCGGGCTGCTGGTCTCGGTCGTCGGCCTCCTGCTGGTCACCCAGGCCCCGGCCGCCGGCGGCCCGCTCCCGGTCGCGCTGGCCTTCGCAGTGATCAACCTGGGCATGGGCCCCCTGGTGACCCTGGCGACGGACATCATCGTCGGCAGCGCCCCGGTGGAGCGCGCGGGCGCCGCGGCGTCGCTGAACGAGACGTCGGGCGAGTTCGGCTTCGCCCTGGGCATCGCGGCGCTGGGCTCGCTGGGCACGGCGGTGTACCGCGCGACGATCGACCTCCCACCCGCCCTCCCGCCGTCGGCCGCGACGGACGCCCGCGACACGGTGACGGCCGCGACGTCGGTGGCGTCGACCCTGCCCCCGGCGGTGGGCGAGGCGCTGCTGCACGCGGCCCGGGTCGCGTCGACGACCGGCATGCACGTGGTCGCGGCGGTGGCGGCGGTGCTGCTCCTCGGCCTGGCCGTCCTGGTCCTGCGCACCCTGCGCCACCTGGGCCCGCTGGCGCCCGCGCCGGCGGGCCCGTCCGGTGCGCAGGCTGACGGTTCACGGCCGGCGCCGTCCGCCGAGGCGGCGGGGTCGCGCGCCGAGCCCGCTGGGTTCGCGCCCACGCCGCATCAGGCCTGATGCATCGGGCTTGATGCATCAGGCCTGATGCATCGAATGTGATGTGGCGACCCGGCCGCCCGCTCGGCCGCCGCATTCGCGGCTGGCGCCGGCCTGGGTCCGCATCAATCGTGATGCATCAGCCTTGATGTATCAGATCTGATGCGCCGACCCGGCTGGTCCTCGGCCGCCGCACCGCTGCTCCGCTGCCGCCCCACCCGCCCGCCGAGCGGTGGCGGCGGCAGGAAGGTGCGGCGGCGTTGGAGCGTGCTTCCGCGGTGGCGAAGCAGCGGTGGGCAGCGGTGGGGCGAGCGACCGGACCGCGCCCTTGATCGATGGTGAGTTCTGGCTGCCATGACGACCAGAACTCGCCATCGATCAAGGGTGCGGAGATCGGTCAGCGAGCGTGGCGGGGCTCCGTGTCGCCCGTGGTTGCCCGGGGCGTTGCGCAGGCCGAGGCGCGCGAGCGTGCCGGCAGGTGCCGCGTGGGTCGACGCACCCCCGTTCCTGCTGATCGATATGAGGGGTGCACCGAGCAACGTCAGTGGGGGAAAACTGTCATACCCGCCGAGTACGTTGAACATCACCGAAGCGGCCCACACCGCGGGGAATACGGTGCGGGCCGCGGACACCACGCGGGCCTGGCGGGAGCCCAGGGTGGTCGTCCGTTGCGCCACGCGCCGGGAAGGAGGCCGTCCGGATCGCACGAGCCGGTGGTCTGGCCAGCGGCAGCGCAGCCAGTGCCACGCGCCATGGGGGGTGCGGGGTGGGAACCCCCCGCCCGCGCCGAAGGCGCGAGAGGACACAGCGCGAAGTAACACAGCCGCGCTAGGTTCGATCCTGTGACTCAGACGCCAGACCAGCCCCTGGACCTGCCCCGCACCGTCGGGGAGCTCCGCGCCGGCGGCCACCGGTTCCGCACCGTCAAGGAGGAGCTGCGCGAGAACCTGCTCGCGAAGCTGCGGGCGGGCGAGCCGCGCTTTCCCGGGATCGTCGGGTACGACGACACCGTGCTGCCCGAGCTGGAGCGGGCCATCCTCGCCGGCCACGACGTCGTGCTGCTCGGCGAGCGCGGGCAGGGCAAGACCCGCGTCATCCGCGGCCTGATCAGCCTGCTCGACGAGTGGACGCCCGTCATCGCCGGGTCCGAGCTCAACGAGCACCCCTACGAACCCGTCACCCCGGCCTCGCGGCGGCTGGCGAACGAGGCCGGCGACGCGCTGCCGGTCGACTGGCTGCACCGGTCGCTGCGGTACGGCGAGAAGCTGGCCACCCCCGACACCAGCGTCGGCGACCTCATCGGCGACGTCGACCCCATCCGGGTCGCGCAGGGGCGCACGCTCGGCGACCCCGAGACCATCCACTTCGGCCTGGTGCCCCGGACCAACCGGGGCATCTTCGCGGTCAACGAGCTGCCCGACCTCGCCGAGCGGATCCAGGTCTCGCTGCTCAACGTGCTGGAGGAGCGCGACATCCAGGTGCGGGGGTACCAGCTGCGCCTTCCCCTCGACGTGCTGCTCGTGGCCAGCGCCAACCCCGAGGACTACACCAACCGCGGGCGGATCATCTCGCCGCTCAAGGACCGGTTCGGGGCCGAGATCCGCACCCACTACCCGCTCGACCTCGAGCTGGAGATGGACCTCGTGCGGCAGGAGGCGCAGCTCGTCGCCCAGCTGCCGGAGCACGTGCTGGAGGTGCTCGCGCGGTTCACCCGGGCGGTGCGCGAGTCGCCGTCCGTCGACCAGCGCTCGGGTGTGTCGGCCCGGTTCGCGATCGCGGCCGCGGAGACGGTGGCGGCCTCGGCGCTGCGGCGGGCCGGGATGCTCGGGGAGGAGCGGCCGGTGGCCCGGATCGGCGACACCGTGTCGGTGACGAGCACGCTGCGCGGCAAGGTCGAGTTCGACAGCGGCGAGGAGGGGCGGGAGATCGAGATCCTCGCCCACCTGCTGCGCACCGCGACGGCGGAGACGTTCCGGGGGCGGCTGGCCGGGCTGGACCTGTCCGGGTTCACCGACCTGGTCGCCGAGGGGCAGGTCATCGAGACCGGCGAGCTGGCCGGGGCCGACGAGATCCTGCGGCAGGTCGGCACGGTGCCCGGCCTGGCCAAGGTGCTCGAGCGGCTCGGGCTCGGCGACGCGCCCAGCCGGGGCGAGGCGGCGGCCGGCATCGAGTTCGCGCTCGAAGGCCTGCACCTCACCCGGCGGCTCAGCAAGGATCTGACCGAAGACGGCCGCACCGTGTACGGAGGCTGACAGCGTTGCGCCACAACAGGTTCCGCTACGGGGCGTGGCGCGGCGGGCCCGACCCGCTCGCCCCGCCCTACGACGTGCGCGCCGCCGTCGACCAGGTCGGCGCCGAGGTCCTCGACGGCGGCAGCCTGCGCGAGGCGCTGCGCAACCTGCTGCGCCGCGGCCCGCAGGGCGGCCGCGGCCTCGACGACCTCGTCGCCCGGGCCAGGAGGATGCGCCGCGAGGCGATGCGCCGCGGCCAGCTCGACGGCGCCGTCACCCGGGCCCAGCAGCTGCTGGACCAGGCGATCGCCGCGGAGCGCGACGAGCTCGCCCGGCGCGACACCGACGAGGCCCGCTTCGCCGAGACGGTGCTCGACAACCTCCCGCGCTCCACCGCGCGGGCCGTCGACGAGCTCAGCCAGTACAACTGGACCAGCGACGAGGCGCGAAGCCTGTACCAGCAGATTCTCGACCAGCTCCGGCAGGAGGTCGTCGAGCAGCGCTTCCAGGGCATGCAGCAGGCGCTGCGCGACCCGGAGGCGCAGGCCGCGATGCGGGAGATGCTGCGCGACCTCAACGACCTGCTCGAACGGCACGCCCGCGGCGAGAACACCGACGACGCGTTCCAGGAGTTCATGAACCGGCACGGCGACTTCTTCCCGGAGAAGCCGGCCAATGTCGAGGAGCTCATCGACGCCCTGGCCCGCCGGGCGGCCGCGGGGGAGCGGATGATGCGCTCGCTGACCCCGCAGCAGCGCGCCGAGCTCCAGTCGCTCATGGACCAGGCCCTCGGCGACCTCGCCGGGGAGATGGCCCGGCTCACCGACAGCCTGCGCGCGCTGCGCCCCGGCATGAACTGGGGCCGGGGCGAGCGGGTCCGCGGCGACCGCGAGCTCGGCTACGGCGAGGCCGCCGGGGCACTGGAGGAGATCGGCGACCTCGACGACCTCATCGACCAGCTCGGCCAGGAGCACCCGGGCGCGACGCTGGACGACGTCGACGTCGAGGCGGTGGAGCGGCAGCTCGGCCGGGGCGCCGCCGACGACCTGCGCCGGCTGCGCGAGCTGGAGCAGCAGCTGCGCCGGCAGGGCTGGGTCACCCGGGGCGCCGACGGGCTCACGCTGAGCCCCAAGGCGCTGCGCCGGCTCGGCGGCAGTGCGCTGCGCACCGTGTTCTCCGAGCTGCAGGCCGGCCGGCAGGGCCAGCACGACCTGCGCGACGCCGGGGCGGCGGGGGAGCTGACCGGGGCGTCGCGGCGGTGGATGTACGGCGACGAGCAGCCCATCGACGTCGTGCGCACGATCGGCAACGCGGTGCGCCGGCAGGCCACCGGCGGCGCCGCGACCCTGCCGATCCGCCTCGACGTCGAGGACTTCGAGATCGCCGAGACCGAGCGGCGGGTGTCGGCCGCGGTCGCGCTCTGCGTCGACCTGTCGTTCTCGATGATGGCCGACGGGCGGTGGGGGCCGATGAAGCAGGCCGCCCTCGCGCTGTCGCACCTGGTCGCCACCCGGTTCCCGCAGGACGCCCTGCAGATCATCGGCTTCGGGCGGTACGCCATGCGCCTCTCCCAGGAGGAGCTGGCGGCGGTCGAGCCCGACATGGTGCAGGGCACCAACCTGCAGCACGCGCTGCGGCTCGCGGGCCGGCACCTGCGCCGGCACCCCGGGTCCGACCCGGTCGTGCTCGTCGTGACCGACGGCGAGCCGACCGCGCACCTGCTCGACGACGGCACGTCGTACTTCATGTGGCCGTCGACCCGCGAGACGGTGACCGCGACGGTCCACGAGGTCGATCAGCTGACCCGCTACGGGGCGGTGCTCAACGTGTTCATGCTGGGCGAGGACCCGGGCCTGCGCCGGTTCGTCGACGCGGTCGCCCGGCGCAACGGCGGGCGGGTCTTCACGCCCGACGCCGACGACCTCGGCCGGTACGTCGTCTCCGACTACATCCGGGCCCGCCGGGGCCGCCGCGGATGAACCGTGTTTCGGCGACCGGGCCGCAGGGGTACCAGATCAATGTAGGTCGGTACCCCTCTCCCCGGGAGCCCAACATGATCATCTTCGGTCTGATTCTGTTCCTGCTCGGCCTGTTCCTGCATGTCGGCATCCTGGAGACGATCGGCATCGTGCTGCTGATCGTCGGGGTGGTGCTGTGGATCCTGGGCGCGGTCGGCCGTCCGCTCGCCGGGCGCCGCCACTATTGGTGAGCCGCGACCCTCTCGGGCTCCTCGACGGGCCGGTCGGCGTCCTGCCGGCCGGCCCGCTCCGTGTCGCCGCTCGTGTCGCCGCTCGTGTCGCCTCGCGGGGAGCCGAACGTCCAGAAGCGGTACAGCAGGTAGTTCCACACCAGGTTGGTGCCGCCGGCCGCGATCCGCGCGACGAGCAGCGGCACCCCGAGCGCGTGCAGGCCCTCGACCGCGCCGAGCGTCAGCGCGTAGTCGCCGAGCACCTGGGCCACGAACCGCAGCACCTGCGGCCCGACCGGCCGGTCCTGGGCGTGGAACGCGAAGTAGCGGTTGAGCACGAAGTTCAGCGCGTAGGTGACCCAGAACGCGATCGTCACCGCCGCCCACACGGGCAGGGGCGTGACCGTCTTCAGCAGCGCCAGCAGCGCCAGGTCGAAGCCGAACCCGACCATCCCGAGCAGGCAGAACCTGGTCAGGGAGTGTTGCCAGATCCGCCGCATCCGGCTCATCGCTGGAAGAACCGCCTCTTCTTCGGGGGCGCCTGGGTCGGCACGGACGGGCGGCCGAGGACGTCCCGGGCCAGGCCGACCATGTCCGGCACCATGTCCGGGGTCATCAGCACGACCTCCGCCAGGGAGTCGCGGATCGTGACGGCCCGCTGCCGCGAGGCTTGGACCGCCGCGAGGAAACGGTACCCGACGGCGGCGACGACGTCCTCGCGACAGGCGGGATCCAGCCACGCCGTGACCGCGAGCGCGAAGCAGGCCGCGTCGGTCGTCCAGTCCTCGACGCCGAAGGCGATCTCGGTGAGCAGTGCCCGGGCCCGGGCGGTGTCGCCGGGGTCGGCGCCGGCCCGCAGCTCCTCGCAGTGCAGCAGGCCCAGGCAGGCGAACGTCTGCGCCGAGCGCTCCCACCAGCCCTCCGCCATCGGCCAGCCCTCGGGCGCGGCCGGCGGGTGCACCAGCAGCGACAGCAGCTCCTCGACGGGCAACTGACCCAGGGGCAGCGCGTGGTCGTACGCGGCGATCGGGTGCGGCCAGGCCGGCGCCGCGATCCGGGCGAGCAGCTCCTGGCTGGCCCGCGCCGCCGGCTCGACGGTCGGATACGCGTCGAGACCGTCGTAGCGCCACAGCGCCCGGCCGGGGCGCAGCGGCGCCACCATGTCGGCCGGCGGCGGCCCGGCGATCTCGACCTCGATGCCGGGACTGGCCCGCCGCAGCAGTGCGAGCGCCGACGGTACCTCCAGCGCCGACAACGACAGGTGCGCCATCGGCCCCCGGTCGGCGGAGGCCAGCTGGTGCAGCACGTTCACGCTCGCCTCGGCCGGTCCGCCGACGACCCCGAGCCAGCGCCGCTCCCGGCAGGCCTCGTCGAGGTCGGAGTGCTCGTGGCTGGTCACCGGGTGCGCGCGCATGAAGTCCGCCAGCCCGACCAGGTGCCGCACGTCGCCGTCGTGGGCGAAGCGCAGCCGGGCCGCGGTGTGCACCGCGCAGTCGTAGTCGGGCGCCGCGCGGGTCGCCGTGTCGAGCAGTTCGAGGGCCTCGTCGAGCCGGCCGGCCTCGGCCAGCCAGTTCGCCATGTCGGCGCACAGGTCCATCTCGCCCGGCGTGGCCTTCCACGCGGCCCGCATGACCTTCAGCGCCTCGTTGAGCCGGCCGTCGGCCCGCAGCGCGTACGCGTACCAGACCGCGGTGAGCTTGTCCGCGTGCAGCCGGTGGCCGCGGGCGCCCCAGCGCACCGCCTCGGCGGTGTGCCCCGGGAACCGGCGGGCCAGGCCGGCCGCCGCGCCGTGCAGCAGGGCGTGGCCGGGGTGCGCGGCGGTCGCCCGGCGGACCAGGTCGAGGTACACCTCGTTGGCCCGGGCGACGTCGGGCCCGGCCGGGTCGCCGAGCGGCTGCATCACGCCGACGGTGAGCCGGGCCAGCTCGTCGGGGTCGACGCGGGTCACGTCGAGCGCCCGCACCCACGACACGTCGGCCCACGGCTGCGACGGGTCGAACCGGGTGGCCTGGGCGAGCAGGCGCAGCGCCTCGACCGGGCTGCTGCGGGCGACCAGGTGGGCCCGCGCGACGACGGTGCCGATGTACGCCGGCTCCTCCAGCGGGAACAGCTCCTCGACGCCGGCGCCGGCCCGGGTGGCCAGCGCCGCGAGCAGCTCGTGTACCTCGGGCAGCGCCGGCGCCCACGCGATCGCGCCCGCGAGATGGTTCGCCGCGTGCTCCAGGTCGTCCTCGGCGAGGGCGATCCGGGCCAGCGACAGCTCACCGTGCGCCTGCGCGACCGGATCCTCTTCAGCCTCAGCCACGCGGGCAGGGTAGAGCAGCCGCCGGACCGCCCGCTCGGCGGGTGCGGCCTCGTCGCGAGGGCAGCGGTGCTTGGCGATGGACGCGAGCCTGCCCGGCCTGACCGACGTCCACGTTGCCCCGGTCCGGCCGGTACGTGAACTGCCGCCGCACGTTGCGCGGGCCCGCGCCGCCGGCCGCCCGTGCGACCATGATCCCGAAGACGCTTCGTAGCTCCGGGCACGAGAAGTCTTCGGGATCATGGTCGGCCTCGAGGTCAGGCCGGAGCCGGGACCGCCGTGTCGTCAGCGGTCGCCACCAGGACCGGGCCGGGGCCCACGCCCACCGTGACCGTGTCGCCGGGCTTGATGCCCGCGGCGGCCGGGCTGGGCAGGTCGACCAGGGCCTCGTCGCCGTCCGGGAGGCGGACCGACAGCCGGGTCAGCGCGCCGTGGAATGTGCGGACCACGACCAGGGCCGTGCCCGTGTCGGAAGCGGCGAGGGTCATCGCCTCCGGCCGGACCAGCACCGCGACGGCCGCCCCGGCGGCGGCGTCGGAGGAGCCCGCCGCGACGGAGTGGGTGGTGCCGAGGACGCTGACCGTACCGTCGGATCCCAGGACTCCCGCGAGCCGGTTCATGGTGCCGACGAACTCGCCCACGAACGGCGTGGCCGGGCGGTGGTAGAGCGTGTCGGGGTCGGCCAGCTGCTCGAGGCGGCCGGCGCGCATGACCCCGACGCGGTCCGCGACGGACAGCGCCTCACCCTGGTCGTGGGTCACGAACAGGGTGGTGATGCCGAGCCGCTGCTGGATGCGGCGGATCTCGTCGCGCAGCTGCACCCGGACCTGCGCGTCGAGCGCCGACAGCGGCTCGTCGAGCAGCAGCACCCGCGGCTCGATGGCCAGGGCCCGGGCGAGGGCGACCCGCTGCTGCTGGCCGCCGGAGAGCTGGTGCGGGTAGCGCCCGCCGGCGCCGCCGAGGCCGACCAGCTCCAGCAGCTCCGCGGCCCGCTTGCGGCGGTCGCCGGTCGCCCGGCCGCGCACCCGCAGGCCGAAGGCCACGTTGTCCAGCGCGGTGAGGTTCGGGAACAGGCTGAACGCCTGGAACACCATGCCCATGTCGCGCCTGTTCGGGGCCAGGTCGGTGATGTCGCGGTCGCCGACGTACACGGTGCCCTCGTCGGCCGACTCGAACCCGGCCAGGACGCGCAGCGCCGTGGTCTTGCCGCAGCCGGACGGGCCGAGCAGGGCGATGAACTCGCCCGGCTCGATGACCAGGTCGAGCCCGTCGAGCGCGGCGACCGCGCCGAACCTGCGCCGCATGCCGAGCATGCGCACACCGACCGCGCTCATGCGGTACCTCCGGAGGACTTGCGCCGGTCCGCGAGGGACACGACGAGGAGCAGGATCCACGTGAAGAGCAGGCTGGCGGTGCTCACGGCGACGGACAGCTGCCCGCTGGAGCCGGAGATCTTGACCAGCCACGTCGGCAGGGTCTCGAAGAGCAGGATGCTGGCGATGGTGTACTCGCCGAGGACCAGGCCGAGGGTGAGGAACGCGGCGCCGAGCACGGCGCTGCGCAGGTTGGGCAGCAGCACCCGCCACACCACCGTCGGCCACGACGCGCCGAGGCCGCGGGCCGCGTCGACCAGGGTCTTCGCGTCGATCGACCGGATGCCGGCGTCCAGGGAACGGTAGGCGAACGGGGTGGCCAGCACGATGTAGACGATGATGAGGATGTACGGCAGCTCCGGGTCCTGCGAGGAGACCAGGAAGTCGCCGAGCGGGGTGCCGGCCAGCTCGTTCGGGCCGAGGGCGAGCATGTCACGGACCCCGGCGACCAGCGCGATCGGCGGGATGACCAGCGGCAGCAGCGACAGGCCCTCGACGACCGGGCGCAGCTTCGGCAGCCGCAGCGTGACCGCGAGCATCGCCGGCACGGTCACCAGCAGCACGCCGAGCACGGTGAGCACGGCCAGGGACAGCGAGCGGCGCAGCGCTTCGGCGAAGCCGTCGGCGGCCGGGATCGCCGCGTAGTACTCGCCGGTGACGCCGCCGTTGCGCTTGTCCTCGATCGTGAACCAGACGGCGGCGGCGAGCGGCACCAGGAAGTAGACGGCCGCGATGGCGAGGATGATCGGCCGGTCGACCGACCGGCGGCGGCGCCTGGGCGCGGCCGTGCGCACCACCGTGGGCTCCAGCACCGCGGTCACCGCAGCCACCTCGCCGTCCGGCGCTCGATCGTCCAGTACACCGCCATGACGATCGAGACGAGCACGATCATCTCCAGCGCGAGCGCGGCGCCCACACCCTCGTGGTCGGCCGAGACGTTGCCGGAGAGCGCGTTGGCGATCTGCAGGGTCACGAGGGGTACCGTGCCGCCGACCATGGCCTGCGCGGTGGCGAACGCCGACAGAGAGCCGCAGAACAGCAGCAGCGCGCCGGCCATCACCGGCGGGGCGAGCAGCGGGCCGGCCACGAGCCGCCAGTACTGGCCCGGGGTGGCGCCCAGGTTCGCCGCGGCCTCCGACCACTCGGCGCGCACGCCGTCGAGGGCCGGCGCGATCACGATGACCATGAGCGGCACCAGGAAGTAGAGGTACACCAGGACGAGACCGCCGAACTGGTACAGGCTGAACGTCGAGTTGGCCAGGTCGAAGCCGGTCCAGTCGCGGATCAGCGCGGTCACGATGCCGGCGTTGCCGATCGTGGCGATGAACATGAACGCGAGCGGCACACCGCCGAAGTTGGCCAGCACGCCCGAGGCGGTGAGCACCAGCCGGCGCAGCAGGCCGCCGCCGGCGAGCACGGCCCGGGCCAGCAGCAGGCCGCACACCGCGCCGAGCACGGCGCAGACGACGGAGAGCTTCAGCGAGCCCCACAGCGCCTGGCGGTAGCCGCCGCCGAGGGCGGCCTCGACGTCGGACGTGCCGTTGCCGAACGCGCCGAAGCCCAGCGCGACGGTCGGCAGGATCAGGCCGACGAGCATGATGAGCAGGAACGGTGCGACCGACAGCCAGGGGCCGCACCGCCGGGCACGGCCCCAGAAGGACCGTGCCCGGACGGGAGTTGCGGCGGTGGTCACCCGGTCAGCGCCTTGGTCCAGCCGTCGGTGAGGACCTTCTTCGCGCCGTCGATCTGGTCGGTGGTCGGGAACTCGGCCTTGGCCTCGACCTTGGGCAGCTGCGCGACGAGCGCCGAGTCGGCCTTGCCGGACTCGGTCATCTTCGGCAGCCGGACCGGCCGGGCGTAGCCCTTGAGCCACAGGTTCTGGCCCTCGTCGGAGTACAGGAACTCCTCCCACAGCCGCGCGGCGGCCGGGTGCGGGGCGGTCTTGTTGATCGCCTGGCAGTAGAAGTTGCCGTAGACGCCGTCGCTGGGGACCGCGACCTTCCAGTCGATGCCCTTCTCGGCCAGCTTCTTGGTGTAGCCGGCGTTGAGGTAGTCCCAGTCGATCGAGATCGGGGTCTCACCCTTCTCGATGGTGGCCGGGGTCGACTCGACCGGGATGTAGTTGCCGCTCTTCTTCAGCGCGGCGAAGTAGTCGATGCCGGGCTGGATGTTGGTGAAGCTGCCGCCGTTGGCCAGGGCCGCGGCGAACACGCCGGCGAACGCCGAGCCGGACTTGGTCGGGTCGCCGTTCAGCGCGACCTTGCCCTTGTACTCCGGCTTCTTGAGGTCGGCGAACGTGGTGGGGCAGACCGCGATCTTCTTGGCGTCGCAGCCGATGGAGATGTAGCCGCCGTAGTCGTTGTACCAGGCGCCGTTGGACTCCTTCTGGCTGTCCGGGATGTCGGCCCAGGTCGCCACCTTGTAGTTGGCGAACAGGCCCTCCTTCGCGCCGGACTGGGCGAACGCGCCGCCGAGGTCGAGCACGTCGGGCGCGCGGTCCTGGCCCTTGAGCGACTTGACGGCGTTGATCTCGTCCTGCGACGAGCCGTCGGGGTTGTCGCTGTTGACCTTGATGTTGTACTTCTTCGAGAACGTCTCGATGATCTCGCCGTAGTTGGCCCAGTCCGGCGGCAGCGTGATGACGTTGAGCTGCCCCTCGGCCTGCGCGGCCTTGATGAGGGCGTCCATGCCGCCGAGCTCGGCGGCCGACGTGGCCGTCGCGGCCGCGGCCGTGTTGTTCTGAGCCTCGGCCGCCTTCTCGGACGAGCCGCAGCCGGCCACGCCGGCGACGACGGCCGCCGCGAGGAGGCCGTGCAGGACGATATTGCGTTGGCGCATGAGGATTGCTCCCGAGGGTCCTTGCCGAAACGGCTTCGGCGGCCTCACTGTCAGCCGGTCGTGTGGCCCTCGGGTGAACGACGGCTGTCAGTCGGGTCGATAGGTCCCCAACACCCTTGACACGGTGATCATGATCACCACCCGGGCCGGGTTCGGGCGGGGGATCTTGTACCGCTGGGCGTAGCGCTCCTCGGCATCCCGGACGACCTCGGGGTCCGTGACGACGACGGCCGTGCCTTCGAGGGTCGACCAGCGCCGGCCGTCGACCTGGGTCACGGCAACCTGTCCGTTGTTCCGGACATTCCGTACCTTCTGGGACGTGCCCGACGTGATCACCCGCGCGATCCCGGTCGCCGGGTCGTAGGTCGCGCCGACCGGCACCACGTGCGGGGTGCCGTCCCGCCGGATCGTCGCCAGGGTGCACAGGTGCCGCTCGGTCCAGAACTCGATGAAGCTCACCGCTCGCTCACCGCGCCGTCCGCGACGTCCACGTGCCGGTTCGTGTGCACCGCCGCCAGCATCCGCCGGTCGTGGGTCACCAGCAGCAGCGTGCCCGGGTAGTTGTCCAGGGCGCTCTCCAGCTGCTCGATCGCCGGCAGGTCCAGGTGGTTCGTCGGCTCGTCGAGGACCAGCAGGTTGACGCCCCGCCCCTGCAGCAGCGCGAGCGCCGCCCGGGTCCGCTCGCCCGGCGACAGCGTCCGCGCCGGGCGCAGCACGTGGTCGGCGCGCAGCCCGAACTTGGCCAGCAGCGTCCGCACGTCGGCGGGGGACTGGTCCGGCACGTGCTGGCGGAACGCGTCCAGCAGCGCCGCGTCGCCCTCGAACAGCCGCCGCGCCTGGTCGACCTCGCCGACGACGACGCCCGGCCCGAGGTGCGCGCTGCCCGCGTCGAGCGGGACCCGCCCGAGCAGCGCGCCGAGCAGCGTCGTCTTCCCGGACCCGTTCGCGCCGGTGATCGCCACCCGGTCGGCCCAGTCGACCTGGAGGTCCACCGGCCCGAGAGTGAACGCGCCGCGGTGCACGACCGCGCCGCGCAGCGTCGCCACCACCGCACCGGCCCGCGGCGCCGCGGCGATCTCCATCCGCAGCTGCCACTCCTTGCGCGGCTCCTCGACCACCTCGAGGCGCTCGATGAGCCGCTCGGTCTGGCGCGCCTTCGCGGCCTGCTTCTCCGTCGACTCGATCTTCTTCGCCTTGACGTTCTTGTCGTTGTCGGGCTGCTTGCGGCGGGCGTTCTTGACGCCCTTCTCCATCCAGGCCCGCTGCATCCGGGCCCGGGCCTCCAGGTCGGAGCGCGTGTCGGCGTAGTCCTCGTAGCGCTCGCGGGCGTGCCGGCGCGCCACCTCGCGCTCCTCCAGATACGCGGTGTAGCCGCCGCCGAAGTAGTTGACCTGCTGCTGGGCCAGGTCGAGCTCGAGGACGCCGGTCGCCGTGCGGGCCAGGAACTCCCGGTCGTGGCTCACCACGACCGCCCCGCCCTGCAGCCCGGCGGTGAACCGCTCGATCCGGGCGAGCCCGTCCAGGTCCAGGTCGTTGGTCGGCTCGTCCAACAGGAAGATGTCGTACCGGCTGAGCAGCAGCGACGCCAGCCCGGCCCGCGCGGCCTGGCCGCCGGACAGTGCCGTCATCGGCCGGTCGAGCTCGGCGATCGCCGCCGCCAGCTCCTCGGCGCGCTCGTCGAAGTCGGCCCCGCCGAGCGCCAGCCAGCGCTCCAGCGCGACCGCGTACTCCTCGTCGGCGCCGGCCACGCCCGAGCCGAGCGCCTCGGCGGCCGTCTCCATCCGCAGCTGCGCGTCGGCGACGCCGGTCCGCCGGGCCAGGAACCCCCGCACCGTCTCGCCCGGCCGGCGGTCCGGCTCCTGCGGGAGGTACCCGACCGTGGCCGTCGGCGGGTTGAGCTGGATCGCGCCCTGCTCGGCCGGCAGCAGCCCGGCCAGGGTGCGCAGCAGCGTCGTCTTCCCCGCCCCGTTCACCCCCACCAGCCCGATCACGTCACCGGGCGCCACCACCAGGTCGAGCCCCGAGAAGAGGGCCTTGTCGCCGTGCCCGGCGGCGAGGCCCTTGACCACCAGCGTCGCAGACATCCGCATAGTGTCCCTCAGCGCACCAGGCGCGATCTCGGGGAGTAGCGTGATTGTGGAACGCCAACGGCTCGTATCGTGCCTTGCTTCGCGCTTTTCTGGAGTTGAACTTGAGCAGCACAGCCTCGCCGACGCTCAGCCACCGGCAGATCCTGACGATCCTCGCCGGGCTCATGATGGCGATGTTCCTCGCCGCGCTCGACCAGACCATCGTGTCCACGGCGATGCGCACGATCGCCGACGACCTCGGCGGGTTCTCCATCCAGGCGTGGGCGACGACCGCGTTCCTCATCACCTCGACGATCGCGACCCCCCTGTACGGCAAGCTGTCCGACATCTACGGCCGCAAGCCGTTCATCCTGTTCGCGATCGGCATCTTCATCGTCGGCTCGGCGCTGTGCGGCCTGGCCGACACGATCTACCAGCTCGCCGCCTTCCGGGCCGTGCAGGGCATCGGCGCCGGCGGGCTGTTCTCGCTGGTCTTCGCGATCATCGGAGACATCGTCCCGCCCCGCGAGCGGGCGAAGTACCAGGGATATTTCCTCGCCGTCTTCGGCACCTCGAGCGTGCTGGGCCCGGTCCTCGGCGGCTTCTTCGCCGGCTCCGACTCGCTGCTCGGGGTCACCGGCTGGCGCTGGATCTTCTACATCAACGTCCCGATCGCGCTGGCCGCGTTCCTGGTCGTGCTGCGCGTGCTGCACATCCCGCACCACCGCACCGACCACCGCATCGACTGGCCCGGCGCGCTGGCCCTCGTCGTGGCCCTGGTCCCGCTGCTCACCGTCGCCGAGCAGGGCCGCGAGTGGGGCTGGGGCTCCGGCCGCTCGGTGCTGTGCTACGCGATCGGCGCCGCCGGCCTGGTCCTGTTCATCGTCGCCGAGTACTTCTACAAGGACGAGGCCCTGCTGCCGCTGCGCCTCTTCCGGGGCCGGACGTTCTCGGTCGCCTCGACGAGCAGCTTCATCCTCGGCATGGCGATGTTCGGCGGCCTGCTGACGCTTCCCCTGTACCTCCAGATCGTCAAGGGCGCCACCCCGACCGAGGCCGGCCTGCTCCTGCTGCCGCTGGTGCTGGGCATCATGACCGGCTCGATCGTCTCCGGCCAGGTCATCGCGCGCACCGGCCGGTACCGGATCTTCCCGATCCTCGGCTCCCTGCTCATGATCGTGGCGCTGTTCCTGTTCTCCCGCATCGGCGCCGACACCCCGCTGTGGCGCACCATGCTGGTCATGGGCCTGATGGGCCTCGGCCTGGGCGGCAACATGCAGCCGGTGATCACGGCCGCGCAGAACGCCGCCAACCCGCGGGAGATCGGCGTCGCCACGTCCACGGTCACGTTCTTCCGCTCGATGGGCGGCACGCTGGGCGCGGCGGTGTTCCTGTCGGTCCTGTTCAGCCTGATGCCGGACAAGATCCGCGCCGCCTTCACCGCGGCCGCGACCACCCCGGACTTCCAGGCCGCCGCCCGCGCGAACCCGCAGATGGTCGACGAGATCCGCTCCACGGCCACGTCGGGCAACGCGAGCTCCTTCAACGACACCTCGTTCCTGGACCAGCTCCCGGCCGCGCTGTCCCACCCGTTCAAGGTCGGCTTCTCGGACTCGATGAGCGTGGTGTTCCTGGTGGCGGCGGCCATCATGGTGGTCGGCTTCGTGGTGATCCTGTTCCTGCCGGAGCTCCCGCTACGCTCGATGTCGGCCGCCGAACAGCGCGCGGCGGAGGAGGCCCCGGCCCCTTCGGCCCCGACGCTGCCCGACCCGGCCCCGAACGGCGGCCCGGTGCCCGCGGCCGCCACGACGACGGCGGCAACGGCCGTGATCGCCCCACCCGAGCCGGCCCCGGTCGCCTCCGACGACGGCCTGGCCGGCTCCGGCGGGGCGCACGAGTCCGACGAGGTGGCGTCGGGCAACGGCCATCACCCGTCACACGCGGCGGGCGCCCACGAGGCCGAGGGCGATTCCACGGCGGGCGACACGGAGCCCCGCCACGCCCGCTGACCGCTCTCCGCGCCCTTGATCGACGGCGAGTTCTGGCTGCTATGACGACCAGAACTCGCCGTCGATCATGGGCGCGGTCCGCTCGCTCGTCCCGGCGCCGCCGCGTCCGCCCCACCGCGTCCGCGCGCGCCCCGCCGTCTG
>NZ_JBEXCY010000195.1:0-22630 GCF_040605515.1 Dactylosporangium sp. NPDC005572
GCCACACCGACCTGGTGTGGCGACGCGGCCTTCTGCATGACGCCGATGAGCCGGCCGAAGCCGAGGCCGAGCAGCACCGGCAGGCCGCGGATCGTCCACAGTGAGGTGTCGGGCCGCACGAACGACAGCGCGCCCAGAGGGCGCGTGCCGACCGCCGTCGCGGCCCGGGTCGAGAGGGTGAACCGGCTGCCAAGCACGCCGGAGAGGTCGGGCCGGCGGCCATGAAGCGAGGAGGCCCTGGTCGTCGGTCCGATGTCCGAGCACATCGACGAGCCGGCGCAGCACGCTCACGGCCGCCGGGCTGGACCCGACGGCGCCTTCGACCTGCTGCAGTCCGGCATCCGTTGACCCGGCTAGTTGGACTCCTCCTGGACCTTGTAGAGGATCACGTTGCCCTGCTCGGTGCGCTCCAGGCCGAGGCCGTCGATCGGGGCGTCGATGGCGCGGGCGTAGGGGCCGCCCGGGGCGTTGCCGCGGAGCACCACGACCGTGCGGATGTGCAGGTCACGTAGGGCCTGGACGCTGGCCTCGTCCGGGAACTGTCTCATCGTGACGCGCATCTGCTCCTGATTCTGCGGGGTGAAGCCGCTGCCGCCGTTGACCATCTGCGGGAAGCCGTCCGTGCTCCACAGCATGATGTTCATGTCGGTCAGCTCCGCGGCCAGGTCGTCGTTCGCCAGGACCATGATCGGGCCCTGCAGCGAGCTGAACGCGATCGGCGCCGGTGGCACCACCGGGTGGGCGCCGGGCGTGTGGAGGCCCTCGGCCAGCACCAGGACGAGCGGCACCAGGGTCGCCAGCCGGGGCAGGAAGCCCGCACGGGTGCTCACGTCGCTCTTCGTGCGGTCGGCGAAGAGCTCGACCGCCCGCTGCGCGAACGCGCTGACGGCGCCGGCCGCCAGCAGTGCCAGGAACAGCGTCGTCCAGACCATGAGGCGGCCCGAGGTGCGGATGCCGTCGAAGCCCGGCAGGGCGCGGTAGAGCGCCAGGTAGCCGAACTCGCCCTTGCCCGGGCCGTGCGTGCCCATCGCCAGGGTGATCGACACGACCACGCCCAGGCCGAGGAACAGCCGGTGCCGCAGCCGCCACGCCGAGACGAACAGCCCGGCGAACGCCAGCCCGTACAGGAAGAAGCCGGGTAAGAGCGCCATCTCGGGCGCCCAGGGCAGCGACCCGCGGGCCTCCGCGTAGGCGTTGCCCCACAGCCACGACTCCGGCGGCGAGATGAAGAAACCCCGTAACGGCGGGGAGAAGAGCCCGACGATCTCCTCGCTGCGCCGCGCGTAGGGGTGGGCCTTGAGCACCTGGAGGTACGGATACGCCATCAGGGCGCCCGTCGCCGCGAACACCAGGCCGCCGCCGAGGTTGGCGAGCAGCAGCTTCCAGCCGAACGGCCGGTGCACCGCCCACACCCGCAGGTGCCGGTAGCCCCAGATGACCGCGGTCACCAGCACGATGCCGAGCAGCATGTACGCGAACGGGATGCCGATGCCGAAGCCCAGGCTGATCTGCCAGGCGGCGACCAGCCAGCCCGCGAGCACCCAGCCCCAGCGCCGCTTGTCCGGCTCGTAGCCGCGGGTCAGCGAGAACCCGTGCCCGCGCGCCAGCATCGCCAGCGCGAGCGCGATCCCGCCGATCGAGAGCACGTGCAGGTGGCCCGCCTGCCCCAGGCGCCACGGCGCGTAGGCGAAGGCTGCGCCGGCCACGGCGGCCCCGGTGCGGCCCGCGCCGAGCTGCCGGGCGAGCGCGTAGGCCCCGAAGAAGGCCAGCGCGAAGATCAGAACGAAGATGATGTTGTACCGCACGATCGCCGCGACCGGGCCGCTGCCGATCATGCCGGCCGGCGCATAGCCGAGCAGGGTGTCGGAGAACGCGTAGCTGTACTTGTTGGGGAAGAACGCGTTCGCGTTCCACAGCTGGGTGGGGTCGGTGGTCAGGATGTGCCCGGCCCACGACATCTGCCAGGCCTGCAGCGTCGGGTCCCAGATGTCCTGCGGGATCGTCGAGGCGGGGTGCTTCAGCGTCGGCCAGGTCATGATCGCGGCGAGCACGACCGAGCCGATGGCGGCGAGCGTCCACTCGTGCGCGAGGAACCGCCCGACGGCGCCGGCCACCCGGGTGGTCACCCGCCGCGCCCGGCCCGGGACGACCTCGGGCGGGGGCGCGAACGCGGCGAACGGATCGGCCGGCTCGTCGGCCTTGTCGTCGGGCTTGTCGACCGGCTCCGTCTTGTCGCCGCGCTCGGCCTTGTCACCCGGTGCCGTTTCGCCCGGCTCGGGGTCGCCACCGTCCTTGACGGAGCCGTCGGCCTTCGCGTCGGCGGCAGCGTCGGCCGAGCCACCGTCCACGGGCGGCTTCGGCGTTTCCTCGTCGGAGGGGTCCGACACGGCGGGCTCTGAAGAAACGTTGGTCACGCCAACCTCTCCCGGAGATAAGCGATGTCCGCGGTCTGCCCCTCGGTGCCACCCGGCGTCTCGACCAGCGCCGGAGCGCCGGACGCCCGGATGACGGCGACGATGAGCTCGGGGTCGATCTCCCCGGCGGTCAGGTTGTCGTGCCGGTCGCGACCCGAGTCGAACCCGTCGCGCGAGTTGTTGGCGTGGATCAGGTCGATCCGCCCGGTGATCGACTTGACCCGGTCGACGATGTCCAGCAGGTCCTCGCCGCCGGCGTGCGCGTGGCAGGTGTCGAGGCAGAAACCCACCTCATACTCACCCACGGCGTCCCACAGCCGGGCGAGCGAGTCGAACCGCCGCGCGCAGGCGTTGTCGCCGCCGGCCGTGTTCTCGATCAGCACCGGCGTCTTGAAGCCGCCCTGCTCGGCCGCGTAGGCGAAGGTCTTGCGCCAGCTCTCGAAGCCGGCGTCGAGCCCGGCGGGGTCCTCGACGTGGCCACCGTGCACGATGATCCCCTTGGCGCCGACCTTCGCCGCGCCTTCGGCGTGGCTGAACAGCAGCTTGCGGCTGGGAATGCGGATCCGGTTGTTCGACGAGGCGACGTTGATCCGATACGGCGCGTGGATGTAGACGTCCACGTCGGAGGACCGCAGCGCCTCGGCGTCGGGGCGGTCCTTCGGATCCAGCCACTTCTGCGGGTCGGTCAGGAAGAACTGGATGAGGTCCGCGCCCCGCGCGGCTGCCTCGGCCAGCGGCTCAGCGGGGTCGACGTGAGCACCGATTCGCATGCCGCAGAGCCTACGACGTGGGACTGACACTTCGCGCGACCCAACCCGAGGGGTGCGCCCGATGCGTCCTGAATGCGGTGCTTCGATCTCCGTCCTGCCGGCCGCGTCGTCGTGTGGCTCGATGGAGTGCCCCGTCTGGGCGGATGGCGTGGGAATTGCCGCAATTCGGGCTATCATTGCTCAGCGGTCATCACGTGCGAGCTTCGCATAAGGTACGATTTCCATAGCTCCGCGGGGCGCCGTCATCCAAAGCACCGGTGTGGTCGTTCCTCCCCAGGTCCCACCCAAAGAAGCGGATGACGCGCCCCGCGGTCTTTGCATGCACGCACGGCGTGTACTCTGGTTCGGTCGACCACCCAGGGGTGGTCGACGACGCATGACCTCCTGCCGCGGATGGACCGCGGCCGCTTAGCCCGTAGGAGGTGAGAACGTCTTGCGTCATTACGAGATCATGGTGATCCTCGACGGCAGTCTCGAGGAGCGCACCGTCGCCCCGTCGCTCGACACGTATCTCAACGTGATCCGGACCTCGGGTGGCTCGGTGGAGAAGCTCGACGTGTGGGGCCGCCGGCGCCTCTCGTACGAGATCAACAAGAAGACCGAGGGCATCTACGCCGTCATCGACCTCCAGGCCTCGCCGGAGTCCGTGGCGGAGCTGGACCGTCAGCTGCGACTTAACGAGTCCGTGCTGCGCACCAAGGTCATCCGGCCCGAGGTCCGCTAACAGCGGCCTGGGCGAGATCGATCTGCTTCGCCCCGTGTCCCGGGAAAAGTGTCAGACCCCTGTGACATGGTGGCCATACACCAGCGCGCGAGGAGTTGACTCATATGGCAGCGGGAGACACCACGATCACGGTCATCGGCAATCTGACCGACGACCCTGAGTTGCGTTTCACTCCATCTGGAGCCGCGGTCGCCAAGTTCCGGGTGGCATCCACCCCCCGGTTCATGGACCGCCAGAGCAACGAGTGGAAGGACGGCGAGCCGCTGTTCCTGTCCTGCACGGTGTGGCGTCAGGCGGCGGAGAACGTCGCCGAGTCGCTGCAGCGTGGTGCCCGGGTGATCGTGTCCGGTCGGCTCAAGTCCCGGACCTACGAGACTCGCGAGGGTGAGAAGCGCACCGTCATCGAGCTGGAGGTCGACGAGATCGGCCCCTCGCTGCGCTACGCGACTGCCAAGGTGCAGAAGATGGCGCGCAGCTCCGGTGGTGGCGGCGGCTTCGGCTCCGGCGGCGGCAGCGGCGGTGGAAACGGTGGCGGCGGGTTCAACGATGACCCGTGGGCCAGCGCGACCCCGGCCTCTGGCGGCGGCGGTGGCGGCGGCAGGTCGAGCTCATCCTTCGACGACGAGCCCCCGTTCTAACTGATTTGGTCGGAGCCCTGATCGGCTCCGGACCCGATCTACGGCATCAGGAGCAAGAGCAATGGCGAAGGCTGCGGCCCTGCGCAAACCGAAGAAGAAGGTGAACCCTCTCGACAAAGAGGGCATCTCCTACATCGACTACAAGGACACCGCGCTGCTGCGCAAGTTCATCTCCGACCGCGGCAAGATCCGCGCTCGGCGGGTGACGGGCGTGACCGCCCAGCAGCAGCGGCAGATCGCGCGCGCCGTCAAGAACGCGCGCGAGATGGCCCTGCTCCCCTACACCGCGACCGCGCGCTAAGGGGAGGGGCAGACATGAAGATCATCCTCAAGCAGGAGGTCACCGGCCTCGGCACCCCCGGCGACGTCGTCGAGGTGAAGGACGGTTACGGGCGCAACTACCTGCTCCCGCAGGGGTTCGCGATCCGTTGGACCAAGGGCGCGGAGAAGGAGATCGCGGTCATCAAGCGGGCCCGCGGGGCCCGTGAGATCCGCGACCTCGGCCACGCCAACGAGGTCAAGGCCCAGCTCGAAGGCCTCACGGTCAAGCTGGCCGTGCGCGCCGGCGAGGGCGGCCGGCTCTACGGCTCGGTCACGCCGGCCGAGGTCGTCGACGCCGTGCAGAAGGCCGGCGGCCCGGCGCTCGACCGCCGCCGCCTCGAGCTTCCCGGCCACGTCAAGTCGGTCGGTGACTACAAGGTGCAGATCAAGCTGCACCCAGAGGTCGCCGCCGTCTTCACGCTGAAGGTCACCGCGGCCAAGTAGCCACGGCACGACCAGCACGAAGGGGGCCCAGCGATGGGCCCCCTTCGCCATGTCCGGCGCGAATCACGAATAGAGCTTGACCGCCGCCTCGACCACCCGCTCCAGTTCGGCGACCTGCGGATCGTCGGAGTTGCGCCGCGCGGCCTGGACGAGCGAGAGCAGATCCGGCAGGCGCACCTCCGAGCCGTACTGGCTGCTGCGGAGCACCTCGGCGAGGTAGGCCGCCACGTAGCAGACCCGCAGCGGCACGTTCGCGACGGTCAGGTCGCCGTCGACCGCCGACACCGCCACCGGCTGCAGGATCTCCGTCGCCTCCTTGGTCCGCGGGTCCAGCCAGCGCACCCGCACGTCGGCCAGGTGACCCTCGGCACCCGGGCGCAGGTGCAGCGCGTACAGCGCCGTCACCGCGTGACCCGGGCCGACCTCACCGCCGTCGACGTGGTCGTCGCGGAACTGCGAGGCCGACAGCGTGCGGTTGTCGTAGCCGATCAGGCGGTACGACAGCACCGTCTGCGAATTGAACTCCACCTGCGCCTTCGCGTCGAGCGCGCGCACCGACAGCGCCGCCGGCAGTTGCTCGACGAAGATGCGCGCCGCCTCGTCGCGCTCGCTCACGTACACGACGTAGCCGTCACCCTTGTCGGCGAGCTGCTCCATGAACTTGTCGCCGTAGTCGCTGCCGACACCGACGCCCATCATCGTGATCTGCTTGGCCGCCGCCTCCTGCACCTCGCGGACCAGCGACGTCGCGTCGGTCGAGCCGACGTTCGGCAGGCCGTCCGACAACAGGATCACGCGGTTGGTGGCGTCCGTCCGAAAGGCATTCCGGGCGATGTCGTACCCCTTGAACAGCCCGGCCTCCAGGTTGGTGCTGCCCGCGATACGCAGCCGGTCGATCGCCGTGTGCAGCGCGCCACGGTCCCGGACCGCGGTCATGGGGCGCAGCACGTCGGCGTTGTCGGAGTACGCGACGATCGCCACCGAGTCCGTCGACCGCAGCTGGTCGACGAGCGTGTGCAGGCCGTGCTGCACCAGGTCGAGCTTGCCGGCCTCGGCCATCGATCCCGAGACATCGACGACGAACGTCAGCTGCGCGTCCCGCCGCTCACCCGACGGCGCCGCCGACGTCTGCAGCCCGATCCGCAGCAGCCGCGCCGTCTCGTCGGCCCCCCGGTGCGTCCCCGGCAGGCGCACGCCATCCGCGTTCACCGCGAAGCCGTTCCCGCTCGGCGCGCGGTACCCCTGCCGGAACGAGTTGACGAACTCCTCCGGCCGGATCGTGTTCGCCGCCGGCCGCTGGCCCGCCAGGAGCTGGCGCTTCGCGAAGCCGTACGACGCCGTGTCGACGTCCACCGCGAACGTCGAGATCGCCTGGTCCACCGTGCGGCGCTCACCCGTCGAGCGCTCCTCCACAACCGCGGCGGTGGTGTTCGCCGGCCCGGGCGCGCCGTAAGCCGTCGCCGCCGGCGCACCGGCACCCGCGGCCTTGTCCGAGCTGCTGCTCGGCGCGTCGTCCGCGCCGCAGGCGGCCAGGCCCACCGTCACGGCCGCCGCGACGGCGAGGACCTTCAATTTCCCGCTGACCATCGAAGCCTCCCTGGAAGCGTGTTTGGCCAGTCAGACGGGCGCCAGCCGACGAGCGGCTCCGAGCGTAACCGGACAGTGATGCATCCGTGAGCGTCGGTGATCCATCCGCAAGAATGCTGTGACCAGGGGGCGGGAACCGATCGGGTCAGAACTGCGTCGCCAGTACCGCGAACAGCACCGTCGCGACACCCGCGCCCAGGACCGCGCTCGCGAAACCGATCGCCGTCGGCCGCCAGCCCGACGTGGCCCAGCCCAGGAACATCGCGACCGTAATGCTGATCGCCAGCGAACCGGCGAACTGCGGACCGTTGTCGAGCAGGTTCGACAACGCCTCCGCCCGCGGCGCCGGGCAGGGCAGCCCGAAAGCGTTCACGCACCCGGGACGGGGATCGCCGGACAGCGTGAAGGCCCAGCCGGCGTACCCCAGGATCGGCACCACGTACCACGCGGCCGTCGCGAGGAACGAACCGATGTAGTTCGTGCCCTCGTCCTCCTCGCCCTCGTCGTCCTCCATGCTCGGCGGCGGAGGTGGGGGCGGCGGCACGGGCAGGACGGGACGGCGGCGGGCCTGGGCCGGGAGCCCGGGCTGGTAACGGCGGTGCTGCCCGGTGTGCTCGCCGGTGCCCCACTCGCCCGTGTTCCCGCGGCGTCCCCATTCTCCGGTGCGGTGCTGGCCGGTGCGCTCGCCGCTTCGATAGTCGTCGTGGTCGAGGACGCGGCCCTCGCCCGGGCGGTTGCGGGTCGACCGGGCCTGGAACGGAGCGATGCCGAAATCGTCGCTCTCCTCCGGCGGACGCTGCTGGGGGATCCAACGCTCCTGCCGCAGGTCCCAGCGACCGGTTTCCGGCTGCTGATCACGCCCACCGCGTGACCCGTCCCACTCCGGGTATCCCACCGCCGGAGCGTCACCCTTTCGTGACTCGATCGCCATCGGCCGTACAGTCGGAAAAAACTTCGAACACTTTTTCGCACACACAGGCTGTGGATCGAGTACCAGCAGCTCAGATGCCGTTTCACTGGTTGGTCACGGCAGTTATCCACAGCTGTGTACACAGGGTTTCCCACCGCCGGAGGCGCACTCTCCACAGGTTGTCCAGAGACTTGTCCACCGGCTAACTTTGACGAACGCCAGTCGCTCCATACCGTTGCGCGGGGCGCTCCACGCGCCACGCAGGTTTTGTCATACCCCCGAGGTCTACTGATGGCCGGGGGCATGACGAGGGGGGCGAAGTGTCGATCACCGACGACAGACGGACCGACCCGTGGGACGAAGCGACCCCGGGCGAGCCCGGCCGCGACCGCGAGCAGCGGCCGAGCGGCGGCGCTGAAAGTTTCGAGCGGACACCACCGCAGGACGTCGCGGCCGAGCAGAGCGTGCTGGGGGGCATGCTGCTGTCCAAGGACGCCGTGGCCGACGTGGTGGAGATCCTCAAGTCACATGACTTCTACAAGCCGAGCCACACGGTCATCTACGACGCCATCCTCGACCTCTACGGCCGCGGCGAGCCCGCCGACGCCGTCACGGTCGCGGCCTCGCTGACCGCGTCCGGCGCCATCTCCAAGGTCGGCGGCGCCGCCTACCTGCACACGCTGCTCGCCGCCGTCCCGACCGCGGCCAACGCCTCCTACTACGCCCGCATCGTCGCTGAGCGCGCCGTCCTCCGCCGGGTCATCGAGGCAGGCACCCGCATCGTCCAACTCGGCTACGGCGCCAGCGGCCAGGGCGGCCGCGACGTCGACGACGTGGTCGACCTGGCCCAGCAGGCCATCTACGACGTCACCGAGAAGCGCGTGAGCGAGGACTTCGCCGTCCTCGCCGAAATGCTCCAGCCCACCCTGGACGAGATCGAGGCGGTCGGCGCCCAGGGCGGCATGATGACCGGCGTCCCCACGGGCTTCAGCGATCTGGACCGCCTTCTGAACGGCCTCCACGCCGGCCAGTTGATCATCGTTGCCGGCCGCCCCGGCCTGGGGAAGGCGCTGGCGCTCGACACGCCGCTGCCCACCCCCGACGGCTGGACCACGATGGGCGAGGTGAAGGCCGGAGACCGGGTGCTGGGTGCCGACGGGCGGCCGACCACCGTTGTCCGGGCGTTCAACGTGCTGCACAACCGGCCCTGCTTCGAGGTCGAGTTCTCCGACGGCTCGGTCCTCGTCGCCGACGCCGAGCACCTGTGGAAGACCAGCACCCGGGCACAGCGCCGGCAGCGGACGGAGGCCGCACGGACCGCGCCGTGGCCCGACGCCGACCGCCGCGCCGTGGACGCGCTGCGTAGGACGGTCAGCGCGAAGCCCGACACGATGATCACCTGGGCCGGCGCCGTCGGGCTGGCCGGCCCTCGCCTGCGGCACACTCTGCGCCAGGCTGCCGCCCAGGTCGGGGTGACCGGCACCGTAGAGCGCGAATACCAGCGCCGCGGCCAGCCGTGGCGGCGGACGATGCAGGCGTATTCGACGCACGCGCTCGTCGACGCCCTGCATCACCGGGTGCACCGGCTCGTGAACGCGGAGACGACGGCCGTGCATCCCGACGTCGTCACGACTGCCCAGATCGCGGCCACGCTCCGGGTCGGCCCGGAGGGCCGGCTCAACCATGCCGTCGAGAACTGCCGGCCACTGCACCTGCCGGACCGTGACGACCTGCCGATCCCGCCATACACGTTAGGTGCCTGGCTCGGCGACGGTCACAGCGACGCTGCCCGCATCACCACCGCCGACCCCGACCTGCTCACGAACGTCCAGCTCGACGGCTTCTCGACGGAGCCCTCGGCCGGCTACATGCTCTTCTCGATCAAGCCGCCCGCGCTTCCCGCCGGCGCCGACACGCCGACCGTGGGCTGCGTGCACTGCGGCGCCGTTACCGCGGCGACGCGTGGTCCCGCACGTCGTTGCCGGTCGTGCCACGCCCGCTGGGGGTCGTTCGTCGGCTACCTGCGGGCCGCCCGGGTTCTCGGCAACAAGCACATCCCCGCCGCCTACCTGCGCGCCTCGGAGCGTCAGCGCCGGGCACTGCTCGCCGGGCTGCTCGATACCGACGGCATGGTGACGCCGACGGGCAACGTGCAGTACACGTCCACCTCCCGGCGGCTGGCTGCCGACGTCTACGAGCTCGTCGTCAGCCTCGGCTACCGGGCCACGATGTCGACCAAGGCCGTCAACGGGCGGAGTGAAGACAGCTCGACCGCCTTCACGATCCTGTTCACCACCGTCGACGAGGTGTTCCGGATCAAGCGGAAGCGGACGGTGCACCGGCAGCGACTGCGCGCCACGTCAACGGTGCGGAGCGGCAGCCGGTATGTCACCGCCATCCGGGCGGTGCCGAGCGTTCCGGTGCGGTGCATCCAGGTGGACAACGACGACCACATGTATCTCGCCGGTCACTCGATGATCCCGACCCACAACTCGACGGCCGCCATGGACTTCAGCCGGGCGGCGTCCGTGAAGCACAACATGGCCTCGGCGATCTTCAGCCTGGAAATGTCGAAGGTCGAGATCGTCATGCGACTGCTGTCGGCTGAGGCTCGGGTGCCGCTACACGTCTTACGGTCGGGGCAGCTCTCGGACGACGACTGGACCAAGCTGGCGCGGCGGATGGGGGAGATCAGCGAGGCGCCGCTGTTCGTCGACGACACGCCGAACATGAACCTCATGGAGATTCGGGCGAAGGCGCGGCGGCTCAAGCAGCGGCACGACCTGAAGCTGATCGTCGTCGACTACCTCCAGCTGATGACCAGCCCGAAGCGCACCGAGAGCCGGCAGCAGGAGGTCGCCGACCTTTCCCGTGGCCTGAAGCTGCTGGCCAAGGAGGTCGAGTGCCCGGTGGTCGCGGTCAGCCAGCTGAACCGTGGTCCCGAGCAGCGCACCGACAAGCGGCCCCAGCTGTCCGACCTGCGCGAGTCGGGCTCGATCGAGCAGGACGCCGACGTGGTCATCCTGTTGCACCGCGACGACTACTACGACAAGGAGTCGCCGCGGGCCGGTGAGGCGGACTTCATCGTGGCCAAGCACCGTAACGGTCCGACCGACACGGTGACCGTCGCGGCCCAGCTGCACCTGTCGCGGTTCGTGGACATGGCCATCTAGGCTGCCGCGGTTCGACCGTTCGCGGGTTGCGACGGCAGGGGAGCCGCAACCCGCAACGGCTGGCCGCTGCGATCGCCGCTTTGTCTGCTTTGCGGCGAATCGCGCTCCGGCGACGCGAGCAGGGGCCGCTGGCTTCATGATCCAGGGAAGGATCTGGCTGTCATGGCGACCAGATGTTTCCCTGGATCATGAAGCCGCCGGACGCGGGTGGTGTGCGACGGTAGTCGGCCGGTCGGGAATTGAACCGCGGCCAAGTAGACGGCGCTGGGCTTGTGGCGGCGGGCGGCGCGGGGGCTGGGCCCGCGGCGCAGGCCGGCTCGGCGGGCAGGCTGGCGCTCTGCGCGGGCCGTCGCGGCTGGGACGGGTTCGGACGGCCAGTAAACGGCCGGTCGTGCGTCGCCCGCCGCGAACCCGGCTACTACAACCCGGCCCAGTGCGTTGCGAATGGGTGGGTCAGGCGGCCAGCAGGCGGTTCACCTCGGCGTCGGGGATCTGGCGGAAGTCGTCGTAGTAGCGGCTCACCGAGCCGAACTCGTCCGACATCAGGGGGCAGACCACGTCGTCGGCCAGTGGGCGCAGGCGGTCGACCGCTGCGGTGGCGCCCACCGGGGCGGCCAGGATGACTGTGGCGGCCGACAGTGTGCGGGCCACCGCCACGGCGGCCTCGGCGGTGGCTCCTGTGGCCAGGCCGTCGTCGATGACGATGGCGATGCGGCCGGTGAGGTCGAGCTGGCCGCGGCCCAGGCGGAACAGGCGCTCGCGGCGGGTGAGCTCGTGCTTTTCGTGGCGGATGACCGGGGTCATCTCGTCCTGTTCGAGTTTGGTGGAGATCTCCTTGTTCAGCACCTGCACGCCGCCGGGGCCGACGGCGCCGAACGCCACCTCGGGGGCCCAGGGCACGCCGAGCTTGCGGACCACCAGGGCGTCGAGCGGGATGCGGAGGCGTCGGGCCACCTCGGCGGCCACGGGGACGCCCCCGCGGACCAGGCCGAGCGCGATGGCGTCGGGGTGGTCGGTGTATTCGGCGAGCCGGTCGGCGAGTGCCGCGCCGGCCTCCAGCCGGTTGCGGTAACCCATACCTCCTGTCTACGCCGAGTTGTGCCCCGGCGTCACGCGGTCACGGTCCCACCACACTGCGAGGAACGCGACGGAGTAGAGGAGGTAGCCGAAGCGGGTGGTCGGGGTGAGCAGGATGGCCGCGGTGAGGCCGACGGCGATGACGAGGGCGGCGGCGTGGTACGTGGCGGGTGGGCGGCGCAGGAGCCATCCGGCCAGGAGGAGTCCTGCGAGCAGGAGGAGGGCCAGGGCGATGTACCGGCCGGCGGGCAGGGACGTCGCGATGAGGTGGCCGGGCAGCGGTGACTGGGCGGGGCTGGTGACCAGGCCGTGGCCGGAGGGGAAGCGCAGGACGTTCTCGACGTACGCATCGGGGGAGATGAGCAGGGCCGGGAGCAGGGCCAGGACTGGCAGGCCGAACGCGAACGCGGCGAAGCGCCAGGCCGCTTGCAGGCGGCCGGTGTGCCACGCGAGCACCAGGAGTACCAGCGCAATGGGAAGGGCGAAAAGCTTCAGGGCGCCGGCGAGGCCGATCACGACGCCCGCCGCCGTGAAGCGTTCGCGGGCCGTGAGCGCGACCGCCAGCACACCCAGCGCGAGGACCGGCAGGTCGTCGCCGCCGGTGGCGAGGGTCAGCGTCGCCAGCGGGAGGGCCAGGACGGCCAGGGCGATGAGCGGGCGTGGGCCCAGGAGGCGCATGGAGTACCAGATGATCCCGATCGTGGCGATCGCGAACCAGATGCGGGCATCTGTCCACCAGGCCGGGCCGAACGCGGCGCGCGGCAGGCCGAAGACGGCCATCCCGGGTTGGTAGGGGGTGTAGCCGAGGAGTGGGTCGGGGAGGGCGCCGATCGCGGTGCGGTCGAGGTACGGGGTGCCGTGGTGGACGAGGCGGACGGCCGCCTGCTCGACGACCAGGACCTCTTCCTGGGCGCGGTCGGCGCGGCCGGCGGCGCGCTGGACGGCCTGGGTGACCAGCGGCACGAGCGCGGTGAGCGCGAAGACCAGCCAGGCCAGGCGGGTGCGCTGGACCAGGCCGCTGACCGCGATAAGGGCGCCGACGAGGTAGCCCACCCAGGCGATCGCGCCCCATGCGCGGTGCGGCAGCAGGGTCGACGTCAGGGCGGTGACGCCGGCGAAGGCGGCGCAGAGCGCGTAGAAGGCGGAGTCGTACAGGCGGGTGGTTATGTCGACCATTCTTGTCCGGGCTCGCCGGCGCCGGCGCGGCGGGTGCGGCGGCTGCGGGACATGCGGATTACGGCGCCGGTGTCGTGCAGGGGCGCGGCGAGGGCGCCGCCGCCGCGGCGGAGGGCGGCGAGGAGGCGGTCGGCCGGCATCGCGCGGGCGAAGAGGTGGCCCTGGCCGGCCGGGCAGCCCAGCTCCCAGAGTTGCTGGCGCTGCTCCTCGCGCTCGACGCCCTCGGCGACGACGAGGAGGTCGAGGCTGCGGCCGAGGTCGATGGTGGAGCGGACGACGGCGCCGGGGGCGGAGGTGTTCATCGCGGCGACGAAGCTGCGGTCGATCTTGAGTTCGTCGACGGGCACGCGGGCGAGCGTGGCCAGGGACGAGAAGCCGGTGCCGAAGTCGTCGAGGGCGAGACGGATGCCCTGGTCGCGCAGTGCGGCGAGGACGTCGTCGACGACCTCGAGCTTGCTGAGGGTCACCGACTCCGTGATCTCGATGATGAGTGATGCCGAGGGCACTCCGCGGGCGCCGAGGCGGCGGGCGACGGCGTCGGGGAACGACGGGTCGAGCAGGCTGCGGGCGGAGACGTTGACCGCGACGGGGATCGTGTGGCCGGCGTCGGACCACAGCGAGGCGGCGAGCAGCGCCTGGTCGAGGACGGCGTCGGCGAACGCGGCCAGCTGGCCGGAGCGCTCGATGGCGCCGAGGAAGCGGTCGGGGGCGAGGTCGCCGCGGTCGGGGTGGTGCCAGCGGGTGAGTGCCTCGGCGGCGATGACCTGGCCGCTGGCGAGGTCGACGATCGGCTGGAAGTTGACCGTGAACTGCCGCTCGGCGACGGCGCGGGCCAGGTCGCCGCCGAGGGTGAGGGAGCCGACGTCGGCGGTGTCGCGGGCGTGCGCGTAGACGACGACCCGCTGGCCCTCCTGTTTGGCCTGGTACATGGCGACGTCGGCGCGGCGCAGCAGCTCGCCGATGCTGCCGCTGCCGGCGGTGGTGACGCCGCAGCTGGCCTCGACGCTGATCCGCATGTCGTCGAGCAGGATCGGCGGGGCGAGGGCGTCGAGGATGGCGTGGGCGCGGACCTCGGCGAGGGCGGGGGCGCTGAGCCCGGCGAGGATGACGGCGAACTCGTCGCCGCCGAAGCGGGCGACCAGGTCGCCGGGGCGGGCGGCGTCGACGAGCCGTTCGGCGACGGTGGTGAGGACGCGGTCGCCGGCGGCGTGGCCGAGGGTGTCGTTGACCTCTTTGAAGTGGTTGAGGTCGATGAGCATCACGCCGACGATGCCGCTGCCGGGACCGGTCGAGGAGAGGACCTCATCGCCGTACTGCTGGAGCCGCCGGCGGTTGGCGAGGTGCGTGAGCGGGTCCTGGGCGGCGGCACGGGCGTGGCTCTCGGCGAGCCGCTGCGTCTCGGCGTGGGTGGCGGCGTTGCGGATGGCGGTGCAGAGGGCGGCGGCGAAGGTGCGCAGCGTGTAGTTCTCGCGCTCGGAGAGCTTGACCGGGCCGCGGAACCGCAGGCGCAGCTCGCCGAGGTCGGCGTCGCCGCGGTAGCTCTCCAGCGCGATCGGGATCATGAACCCGTCGGCGGTCGGGGCGTCGAGCGGGATGCCGTCGAAGAGGATCTCCCGGCCGTTGCTGCGCACGAGCCGCGGCTCCCCCGTCGGCGGGTGGATCTCGACCTCGACCTCGTCGGTGGAGAAGAGGTCGGCGGCACGCCGGACCGCGGCGTAGAGCACGGCGGTCTGGTCGACGGAGTTGAACTCGTCGGTGGCCTCGGCGAGGCGCTGCCACGCCTCGTTGCCCTGGCGCGCTTTGACGCGGCTGGCGGAGGCGAGGTGGATGGCGAGGACCAGCGGCGGGAGCACCAGAAGGAGCCACTTGCTCACCTGGTAGGCCGCGACCGTCGCGATCGCCACGCCGAGCTGGCCGATCCGGCTGATGGTGAGGGCGTTCCAGTGTGCGAGGAGGCGTTGACGGTACGGCGTGTGCGTCACGATGGCGAACAGACCCTGCGCGACGAGCTCGTCGACCAGCGCGTACGCGACCGCGCCGAGCACCATGCCGGGAATGAGGCTGGCCAGCGACACGTCGTCGTGGAGGAGGATCGGCCGGACGCCGAAGGCGGCGGCGGTGAACGTCGTCGCGGTGGCCGCCAGGGTCTCCTTGGCGACGTTGAAGCTGGTCTTCATCGGATCGGTGCGCCGGTGGGCGAGCTGGTTGAGGAACCAGCCGCACAGCGCCGACAGGATGACCATGGGCGGCGGCAGGAATGCCGTCGCGACGGTCAGCACGGCCGCGGTCGGGGCGCCGGACACGGTCATCGACCGCACGCGGATCTCGATGAGGACGAACCCGCTCGCGATCATGAGCGCGATGGGTATGGTCATGTAGGCGGCGAGCTGGTCGTAGTCGGCGACGTGCCACAGAGACCAGAGGCCGGCGATCGTCCCGCCGACGACGACGGGACCAACGAGGCGCCACAGGCGCCGGTTGGTCGCGTCGTCGGTTCGCGGTTGATTCTGCATCGCGTCTGCGCTCATCGTGTCCGATGGCGCCACCCGGTTGTCAACCCGCTGAGCGGGTTGCGGGATCAGGTCCAGTCCCAAGCCTTCATTTCTGCCCCTAAAAGGTCGTTCTCGCGGATGACGACCCCCCGTGCGCAGACGAGACATCGATGTTCATCAACGTTCACTGCGATGAACGAAGCCTAGGATGCAGAACGCAAGTTGCCTATACCTATTTGTCGGTCGAATCACAGTTTGCGAAGAAGGGCAGAGCTTGTACCGATTTGGTAGCCACGGAGTCACGCTCCGTGCAGCTAAATCGACGCGGCTTCCCCATAGCGTGCCTGATAGAACGCCGATCCGGCGGTCGTCCGGCCGGGTGGATAAGCTCACGCTGTGCCCCAAGAGCTGACCCATGTGGACGCTTCGGGCGCGGCCCGGATGGTTGACGTCACCGCCAAGGACGTGACCGCCCGCCGAGCCGTCGCCGCGGGATATGTCCAGACCAGCGCCGATGTCGTGAACCTTCTGCGTGACGGTGCGCTGCCGAAGGGTGACGCGCTCGCGGTGGCGCGGATCGCCGGGATCATGGGCGCAAAGCGCACGCCCGATCTCATTCCGTTGTGCCATCCGATCGCCCTGCACGGAGTCACCGTCGAGTTGACGCTCCGTGATGACGCGGTCGACATTGAGGTGACCGCCCGGACCGCCGACCGCACCGGCGTCGAGATGGAGGCGCTGACCGCGGTCGCGGCGGCCGGCCTCGCGCTCATCGACATGATCAAGGCCATCGATCCCGCCGCCTCGCTCGAGGCGGTGCGGGTCCTGCGCAAGGAAGGCGGGAAGACCGGACTGTGGGAGCGCCCGTGAAAGCCGTGGTCGTCGTCGCGTCCAACCGCGCGTCCGCCGGCGTCTATGCCGACACGAGCGGTCCGCTGCTGGTCGCCGGCCTGCTCGAACTCGGCTGCGAGGTCGGCGAGCCGGTCGTCGTCCCCGACGGCCCGCCGGTGGAGGCCGCCCTGCGCGCTGCCGTCGCCGAGGGCGCCGACGTGGTGCTCACCAGCGGCGGCACGGGCGTCACGCCCACCGACGCCACCCCCGAGATGACCCGGCGGGTGATCGACTACGAGGTGCCCGGCATCGCCGAGGCGATCCGCGCGGCCGGCGCCGCCAAGGTGCCGACCGCGGTGCTCTCCCGCGGACTCGCCGGCGTCGCCGGGCGCACGCTGATCGTCAACCTGCCCGGGTCCAGGGGCGGCGCCAAGGACGGGCTGGCCGTGCTCGGCCCGATCCTCGCGCACGCCGTCGACCAACTGCGGGGCGGCGACCACTGAAAGCTAGGCTCGACCCGTGACGTTACCGATCGCGTGGGCCGACGCCCGCAAGACGGTGTTCGCGGCCGGCTCGGCCGCCGCGCCGGGCCCCACGCCCGTCCCGCTCGTCGAGGCCGACGGGCTGACCCTCGCCGACCCGCTCGTGACCCTCACCGACCTGCCCGCGTTCCCGACGTCCAGCGTGGACGGCTGGGCGGTGCGCGGGCCGGCGCCCTGGCGGATCATCGGACAAATCCTGGCCGGCGACCACGCCGAGCCGTTGACCGCGCCCGGCACCTGCGTCGAGATCGCCACCGGCGGCATGGTTCCGGCCGGCACCGACGCGGTGATCCGGATCGAGGACTCGAAGTACGACCTCGACAATGTCCACGAGGGCACCGCCCGCAAGCTGCCCGACTGGCGCCGGCCCGGCGAGGAGGCCGATCGTGGCGAGGAGCTGCTCCCCGCCGGCACGCCGGTCACGCCCGGCGTGATCGGGCTGGCCGCCTCCTGTGGCTACGACGCGCTGAACTGCCGCCCCGCACCGAAGGCGGCCCTGCTGGTGTTCGGCGACGAGCTGCTCACCAGCGGCCTGCCCGGCAACGGGCGGGTCCGCGACGCGCTCGGCCCGTCGCTGCCCGCCTGGCTGCGCCGCGCTGGCACCGAGGTCGTCACCGTCCGCGCGCCCGTCGCCGACACCCTCGCCGACCACGTCGCGGCGCTGCGGTCCGCGATCGACGCCGGCGCCCAGGTCGTCTGCACCACCGGCGGCACGATGCACGGCCCGGTCGACCACCTGCACCCGGCGCTGGCCGAGCTCGGCGCCGAGTACGTGGTGAACACCGTCGCCGTCCGACCCGGCTTCCCGATGCTGGTCGCCCGGCTCCCCGGCGGGCAGTTCGTCGCGGGCCTGCCCGGCAACCCCCAGTCCACCTTCGTGGCATTGGTTTCTCTGGTACTTCCACTGCTCGCGGGGCTGACCGGACGCCCGCTGCCGCCGCTCGGCACCGTGACCCTCGGCGCCGACGTGCCGGGGCGCGGCGACTACACCCACCTGGCCCTGGTCCGGATGGTCGACGGCCGCGCGCATCCCGTGCCCCACGTCGGCTCGTCGATGCTGCGGGGGCTGGCGAACTCGTTCGGCTTCGCGGTCGTCCCGCCCGGGTCGAGGGGGGTCGCGGGTGAGCAGGCGCTCGTGGTACCGCTGCCAATCCTGGATGGAGAACGAGCTTGATCACGGCCGTCGTCACGACTGAGGCACTCGACGTCGGCGAGCACGAGCGGGCCGTCGGGCATCGCGCGGCCGGCGCGGTCGTGTCGTTCGCGGGTGTCGTCCGCGACCACGACGGCGGTCGCGGCGTGCTGGAGCTGGAGTACGAGGGCCACCCCAGCGCCGGCGCCATCCTGGCCGAGATCGCGGCCGAGATCGGCGCCGACCCCGCCGTGCACGCGATCGCAGTGTCGCACCGCGTCGGCCGGCTGGAGATCGGCGACGTCGCGCTGGCGGCGGCCGTGTCGACGGCACACCGCGCCGAGGCGTTCGCCCTCTGTGCGCGGCTCGTCGACGAGGTCAAGGCGCGGCTTCCGGTCTGGAAGCGCCAGGTCTTCGCCGACGGTACCGAGGAATGGGTGAACTGCCCGTAGCTAGCGGCCTGCCTTGCGGCGGGCACGGGTGGCCAGCATGGCCACTCGGGCCGTCCGGCGGGCGTCGTGCGCCGCGTGGCGGGCCCGCCAGCCGAGGCCCGGCCGGCCCTCCTTGTCGAGCGCCGCGAACAGCAGGCCGCCGAAGAGGCCCACGTTCTTGAGGAAGTTGATGCGCTGCGCCGAGCGCTGCGCCGGGTCCTCGACCGTCCAGAACGGATGTCCGGCGTACGTCGTCGGCACCAACGACCCGGCCAGCAGCAGCGCGCCCGGGGTCGTCGCGCGGCCGGTGGCCAACAGCACACCGCCCGCGACCTGGGCCGCGCCGTTTACCCGGACCAGGGTCTTCGGGTCCGCCTGAAGCCGGTCGGCGACCTTTTGTGCTGGTTTGACCAGCCGTTCCGGGTTCACAAGAGCATCCCAGCCCTGGATGACAAAAATCGCGGCCAGCGCCGAGCGGGCCACTGTGCGCACGGGTCTCATGACGGGTTGAATACCCAGCGGCGTATTGTCGTACCCCCTCACTACGGTTGGCGGCATGACCGAAACAGCGACGGTCACCACGGTCTGGACCACCGACCAGGTGATGGCACTGGCACCCGACTCGTCCGCGCAGCGGGCGGCGCGCGGGCTCGCCGGCGACCGGGCCTGGTTGGAGACCGGCCTCAGCGCGAGCGACGACCTTCCCCCGACCCTCTGGGGCCTGTGCCAGGGCAGCGGATCCACGCCCTATCAGGCGGCGGTCGACCTGACCGAGCCCGCCTTCCGGTGCAGCTGCCCCAGCCGCAAGTTTCCCTGCAAGCACTCGCTCGGCCTGCTGCTGCGCTGGTCCTCGGGCAGCGTCGCCGAGGCGCCCGCGCCGGCCTGGGTGCAGCAGTGGCAGGAGTCGCGGGCCGTCCGCGCCGAGCGCGCGGCCGACCGGGCCGCCGGGCGGGAAGGGGTGGATGCGTCGGATTCACGTGGAACATCGCCATCGTCCCGCGCTGCGCCGAGTGAGAAGTCCCAGGCCAGGCGGGCCGACCGGATCTCGGCCGGCCTCGACGAGCTCGACCGCTGGCTCGCCGACCAGGCGCGGGCCGGGCTGGCGACCGTGGCCAAGAACGGCTACGCGCACTGGGACACGATGACCGCCCGGCTCGTCGACGCCCAGGCCACCGGTGCCGCCGGCATCCTGCGCCGGGCGTCGGCCGTCACCGGCTCCCCCGAGCGTCTCCTCGGCGAGCTGGCCCGGCTGCGGCTGCTCGTCGGCGGCTATCGGCGGCTCGACGACCTGCCCGAGGAGCTCGCCGCGAGCGTGCGCATGCGGGTCGGGCTGCCGATCGCGACCGAGACAGTGCTCGCCGGGCCGGCCGTGCGGGAGCGCTGGCAGGTCCACGGTGTCCGCGACGAGATCGAGGATCAGCTGACCGTCCGGCGGGCCTGGCTGCGCGGCGCCGGGTCGGGGCGGCCGCTGCTGGTGCTGTCGTTCGCCGTCGCCGGCCAGTCGCTGCCGATCGACCTGCTGCCGGGCACCGAGTTCGACGCCGACGTCTGCCTCTATCCGGGCGGGCAGCCCGCCCGGGCGCTGATCGCCAAGCGGCACGCGCCGCCCGAGCGCATGCACACCATCGCCGGCGCGGCCGGCATCGAGGAGTCCCTGCGGGCCCACGCGGAGGCGCTGGCCGGCGACCCCTGGCTCGACTACTGGCCGATGGTCCTCGACGCGGTCACCCCGGTCCACGACGGCGGCACCTGGCTGCTCGCCGACGTGGCCGGTGCCGGGCTGCCGGTCGACCCGGCCGCCGGGGAGCCGTGGCGGCTGGTCGCCGTGACCGCCGGGCGGCCGGCGACCGTGACCGGCGAATGGTCCGCGGGCGGCTTCCGCCCGCTGGGCGTCTGGTCCGAGCAGCGGCTGGTGCGGCTGTGACCGAGCGCCTTCCCGACTGGAGCGACGTGCTCGCCACCGCGCTCGTCGGCACCCAGCGGCGCGTGCCGCCGCCCGGCGTCGACCCGCACGGCGACCCGGCGGAGGCGCTGCTCGACGCGGCCGGCGCCCTGACGCTGTATCGGCGGGCCGGCATCGCGCCGCGCCGCGGCCTGACCGTGCCCGAGCCCGCGCCCGACGACGCCGACCGGCCGCTCGTGCCCTGGGTGGCGGCGGCCCGGGCGGCGGATCTGCTGTCCGTGGACGCCGCGGGGTATGGCGCGGCCAACGCCGTGCCGGTCCGCGACGCCGACGGCCGCCTGGAGCTGCTCGCCGAGTGGCTCGGCGCCGCCCGGGGCCGCCGGGTGCCCGGCGAGCTGCTGCCGGCCCTGCTCGAGACCGGGCGCAAGCACCGCGCGCTGCGTCCGCTCATCGCCGACGCGGGCGGGCCGCGGGCCGCCTGGCTGGCCGCCCAGCGCCCCGAGTGGGGCTTCCTCGGCACCGTCGCCGGGGGCGACGCCCCGCCCGACGACCCCGCCGTGTGGGAGCTGGGCGCCATCGGGCGCCGGGTCGGGTATCTGACCGCGCTGCGCCGCCGCGACCCGGCCCGCGCCCGCGAGCTGCTGGCCGCCGCGTGGCCGGCCGAGACGCCCGACGACCGGGCCGCGCTGCTCGGCGCGCTCGCCACCGGCCTGTCGGCCGACGACCAGGGGCTGCTGGAGACCGGGCTCGACGACCGGCGCAAGGAGGTGCGGGTCGCCGCCGTCGAGCTGCTGGCCCTGCTGCCCGACAGTGGATACGCGCAGCGGATGACCGATCGGTCCACCGCCTGCGTGCGGGTCCAGGGCGGCCGCGTCGTCATCAACCCGCCCACCGCGTGCGACAAGGGCATGCGCCGCGACGGCATCGCGCCGCGCCCGCCGGCCGGGGTCGGCGAGCGGGCCTGGTGGCTGGAGGAGCTGCTCACCCGCACGCCGCTGCGGGTCTGGGGCGAGCCCGGCGAGTTCCTGCGGCTGCCGGTCACACCCGAGTGGGCGGCCGTGCTGCGCCGCGGGCTGGCCCGGGCCGCCGCCGCCCAGCGCGACCCGCGGTGGGCCACCGCGCTCACCGGCCAGCTCACCGAGGAGGTCGCCGCCGGCGGCCGGCCCGACGACCGGCTGCTCCTCGAGGCGCTCTACGACGCGCTGCCCTCCGACGCCCTGTCCGCGATCGCCGTCGAGGTGCTGCGCCGCGGGCTGGCCGGCGCCGCCGCGGTCGGCGTCGAGCACGTGCTCGAGCTGTGCCCCCGGCCGTGGCCCCCGGCGCTGGTCGAGGCCGTGTTCGGCGCGCTCGACGACCTCGGCGGCCGCCGCTCGGCCGGCTGGCGCCTGGCCGGGCTGTGCGAGCTGGCCGCGCTGCGGCTGCCCGCCGACACCGCCGGCCGGGCCGTCGCGCTCGCGGGCGGTTTGTCCTCCGACGACCCGATGTCCTCCATCGTCGGCCGCTTCGCCGACACCCTCCGGTTCCGCCACGACATGCTCAAGGAGCTCGCGTGACCAGCACAGTGGATGTCACCGCCGCGCACGTCGACGGCGCGCCCGTTGCCGAGGCCGTGCAGCGCCGCCACGCCGAGGACGAGTTCGCGGCCGAGCTGGCCGCGCTCGCCGCCGGTGACGACCGCCCGCGCCCGCCCGGCTGGCGGCTCTCCCCCGCCGCCGTCGTCACGTATCTGCTGGGCGGCACTGCGGCCGACGGGTCGGTGGTCGTGCCGAAGTACGTCGGGCCGCGCCGGCTCATGGAGATCGCCGTCGCCACGCTCGCCACCGACCGGGCGCTGCTGCTGCTCGGCGTGCCCGGCACCGCCAAGACCTGGGTGTCCGAGCACCTCGCGGCGGCCGTCAGCGGCGACTCGACGCTGCTCGTCCAGGGCACCGCCGGCACGCCCGAGGAGGCGATCCGCTACGGGTGGAACTACGCCCGCCTGCTCTCCGAGGGCCCGACCCGGGCCGCCCTGGTGCCGAGCCCGGTCCTGCGGGCCATGGCCGACGGGCAGATCGCCCGCATCGAG
>NZ_JBEXCY010000196.1:0-22523 GCF_040605515.1 Dactylosporangium sp. NPDC005572
GCCCCCGGAGACCCCGGCGGCCGCCCTCGGCGAGCTGCTGCGCCGGCTCGCCGAGCAGGCCCCCGGACTCGACGTCGACGTGCAGGAGCTGACCACCGCCGAGCAGCTGGAGCTGCTCGCGGCCGCCCGGCTCGACGTCGCGGTCGTGCACCATCCGGTCGACACGACCGGCCTTCGCCGCGGCCTGGTGACGCGGGTCCGCCTCGGCGTCGTGCTGCCCCGCACCTCCCCGCTCGCGAGGTCGGCCGAGGTCCGGCTCGACCAGCTTGCCGGCCACGGGCTCGTGGTGTTCCCGCGGGCGACGGCGCCCGGGTGGTACGACCGCATCCTCCAGGTCATCCGCGGACCCGGCGGCGCCCCTCCGCGCGTGCGGCACGCCCGGAATCCGGAGTTCCTGTGCGGCCTGGTGCTCGCCGGCCTGGGCGTGGGGCTGGACCTCGAGTCGCCGGTGCGCCGCGAAGCCCGGGTGACCTGGCGTCCCCTCGCCGGTGACCCGCTGTGGCAGGAGACCTCGGCGGTCTGGCCGGCCCGCACGCCACATCCGGCCGCGGCCCGGTTCGCCGCGCTGGCCGGCGAGGTCCTCGCCCCGGCACCGGCCCCGCCACCGAGCCGCATCCTCGGCACCCGCGGCCCCTGGTCCGTCGTGTACGACGAGCCGTGACGGCCAGTTCCCGCGTCCCGGGCCGTCACCGCCGGGCCTACGGCCCGAAACATCGCTCGGCGACAATGGCCGCATGTGGGTACCGGGCGTGGCGGCGACACTGACGTACGAGATCGCCGACCCGGCCGTGATCGCGCTGCAGATCGCGGCGGCGGGACGGTCCGGCGGCGAGACGCTCTCGGCAACGCTCGACGGCGCCCCGGTCGGCATCACCGAGCTGGCCGCCTCCGGTGGGCCGCTGGGCGGGCGGACGCACCTGGTGACCCCGGGCAACGGGCGGCTCGTCGTCACGTACGCCGCCGACGGCCCGAGCCCCGCGACGCGCACCGCCCCGCCGACCGACCTCGACCGGATCGTGGCGGCGCGACCCAGCCGGTACTGCCCGTCGGACCGGCTCGGCGGCTACGCCAACCGCTACCGCGGCGCGGACGAGACCGCGACCGTGCGGGCGATCGTCGCCGACGTCCACCGTTGGCTGGTGTACGACGCCACGGCGAGCGGCCCGACGACCGATGCGATCGACACCCTGCTGAGCGGGCGCGGAGTCTGCCGCGACTACGCCCACCTGACCGTGGCGTTGTGCCGTGCCGTCGGCGTCCCGGCGCGGGTCGCCGCCGTCTACGCACCCGGCCTCGACCCGATGGACTTCCACCTGGTCGCGGAGACCGCGCTCGCCGACCGGTGGATCGTCTGGGACGCCACCCGACTCGCTCCGCGGCAGTCCCTGGTCCGGGTGGCGACCGGCCGCGACGCCGCCGACGTCGCGTTCGCAACGGTACTGTCGGGAACGGCCGAGTTGATCGACATGACCGTCACCGCGGTCGCCGACGGCGACCTCCCGGCCGACGACCACGAAGCGCTCGTCAGCCTCCCCTGACGGCGACGTTCAGCGGGGGTGCAAGAGCTTCCAATGATCAACGCCAGGGGCGGACCTCGCCGGCCCCCTTGAACGGTCCGAGGACGATCCCGCGGGGCTCCGCGCCCCGGGCCCGCAGCGCGAACTGCTGGCCCGGGTTCAGGGCGATCCCGGCGAAGCGGGTTGGCCGGCGCACGTCGTACATCGGCGACCACGGGCACTCGTAGTAGTGGGTGCTGCCGTCGGGCGTGCGGTGCAGCGCGAGGTCGCCGATCGCCAGGAGCCCGTCGATCGCGGCGCGCAGGGCGAGGGTCGCGGCCGGGTCGGGGTCGAGCCGCCACATCTCCCGGATCGCGTGGGCGGCCTGTTTGTCCCGCTGCCAGCGGGCGAGCGTGACCCGGTCGGTGAGGCACCACGGGTCGAACCGCCACCCGCCCGGCAGCCGCTCGTCGCGCGGCGCCACCGGCCGCTGCGCCTGCGGCTCCATGAGCAGCCGGGGCATGGCGGCCAGCTGCCCGACCAGGAACCACGACTCGAGCGCACCGTGCAGGTTGGCCTCGATCCGTCCGTGCAGCGCCGGGTGGTGCTGGTCGGTGCGCAGCCCGACCGCGTAGTCCGCCGCCGCCGCGCCCTGCGCGGCCAGCTGCTTGAGCCGGTTGAAGCTGCTCTGCTGCCGGGACGGCACCTCACCGCGCTCCAGCGCGTGCAGCGCGATGTCGATCTGCTCCCGCACCGGCGGTACCGCCGCGAGCAGCCGGGCCAGGTGCTCCGGCGGACACGGCTCGCCCTCCGCCCAAGCCGGCAGCGGCGCCGGGAGCCGCATCGCCTGGGTGAGGTCGTAGTCGGGATTGACCCGGGCCTGCCGCGCGTGCGAGACCCACAGCTCGACCGCCGCGAGCCAGGCGTACACCTGCGCGAACGTCACGGCCGGCACGAACCCGGCGGTGCCGGGCCGGGCCTGGTAGTCGGCGTCGAGGAACCGCTCCGACAACGTCTGCAGCACGAACGCGTTCCAGGCGGCGACGAGCTGCGTCCCAGCGTTGCCGGACACGTCCCACAGCGACACCCCCTCGGCGGCAAGCCGGTCCCGCAGTAGCTCGGCGGCGACGAACTCGTCGTAGGCGACCCGGCCGGCGGCCCGCATGGCCTCCAGCACCACGGCGTCCCGCTCCCCGGAGAGCGTGGCCCGCATCTTCGTGAACAGGCTGGGCCGCAACGGATCGACCAACGCATCCCCTCTGTGGCCGAGGTGCTCGCAGCACGTACGTCCGGGTGCCATCGGGCGGGCCGGCTTCGAATTCCCCTGCAGCATGACGCGGCTCGCCTATTGTCGACTGTAGTATGTCGTCTTCGCTTAACATACAACACGCTTCACTCGGGAGCGAGCCGGGACGGCTCTGCGGATCAAGGTTCCGACCTCAGCAAACTGACCCACGGCCGGGGTGAGGCACGGGTGGGGTGAGGCCGGTTCGGCCGGCCCGCGCTGAGACGACGGCGCAGCATGGGAGCGTGAGCGGCACCCGCCGGGCAGCGCGGACGATCGTCGCGCCGTTCGCGGGTTTCCCGTGAGCGCCCGCAGGCAGCGGTGGTGGCGCGTGCTGCCGCAGCACCAGCGGCGGCCCTTGGACGAGCTCGCCGACCGTCTCGACCTGCGCCGCGGCGACGGTACCGCCAAGCAGTCGGCCTTCTGGTCAATGCTCGTGCTCTCGGGGGTCATCGCGACCGCGGGCGTGCTGGCGGACTCGACGGCGACCGTGATCGGGGCAATGATCATCGCTCCGCTGTCGACGCCGATCATGGGCATGGCGCTGGGCGTCGCGACGGCCGGGCGGCGGCTGTTGCTGTCCGCGGCGGTGTTCGTCATGCTCGGCGTCCTCGCCTTGGTCGGGATCGGCATCCTGGCGTCGTTCGTCGTGCCGAGCGGCGTGGACCTGCTCGCCAACTCGCAGGTCTCGGGCCGCACCTCGCCGCGCCTCGCCGCGCCTCGTCGATCTCGCCGCGGCGGTCGCGACCGGGCTGGCCGGCGCGATCGGCCTGTCCCGCCGCGACGTGAGCGACGTGCTGCCCGGCGTAGCGATCGCGATCTCCCTCGTGCCGCCGCTCGCGGTCGTGGGCGTCTGCCTGGGCCAGGGCGAGTTCGCGTTCGGCGCCGCAGTGCTGTTCGCGTCGAACGTGCTGTCCCTCGTGCTGGCCGGGACGCTCGTGTTCACCGCCTACCGCTACGCCGAGGAGAGCAGCGCGGTCCACCGGGGACACCGATTCGGGTACCTGACGATGACCGCGGTGTTCGTCGCGCTGCTGCTGCCACTGGGCGCGAACACCGCCGCCAACCTGCTCGTCAGCACCTGGACCCAGCGGATCACCACGGCCGCGACGCGGTGGGTCGCACCCGTCGACGGCGCCGAGGTCACCGACGTCGTGGTCGCGGCCCGCACGGCGCACATCGCCGTCGTCACGCCGCAGCCGCTGCCGCCGATCGAGCCGCTGCTCACCGCGCTGCACGGTCAGGTGCCCCCTGGCGTGCGCATCGTGGTGACCGCCACGTACGGCCGCCAGGTCAACGAGGGCACCGTCGGGTGACGGTGTGCTCGGCGACCGGGTGCGTGGGTATGGTGGCCGCCCCTCGGCAGGGGCGTTGCATGAGCAACCAGGCGACCCATCCCGCGCCGATGATGAAGCCGAAGCTGATGATCCGATAGAGGACGACGGCGGCGATCGCGGTTGCGGTGTCGATGCCGCCGGCGAGCAGGCCCAGGATCAATGCGCTGTCGACGATGCCGAGCCCACCCGGGACGATGGTGACGGTTCCGGCAGCCATTGCGGCGCAGAACGCCAGCAGGACCTGGGTGGCGTCGATCGGATCGCCGGTGACCGCCCGCACGCACAGCCATAGGCAGACGGCGTCGAGGGCCCAGTTGAGGATCGCGAAGGTGGCGGCTGCGGCGCCGTGGCCGGCGGTGAGGCGTGCGGCACCGAGCTGCCCGACGAAGGCGCGGACCTGCTCGATTCCCTGCTCTGCGGGGCGGCCGCGCCATCGGTTGGCCCGCGCCAGCACCATCCGGGTGGCGGGTTCCGCGATGGCCGGCCTGCGGGTCACCTGGTGGACACCGGCAACGATCAGACCGAAGGCGACGACGAGACCGGCGAGGCTGTACCACTGTGGGGTGCCGTCCGAGGCGAGCGCTCCGGCGGCAGTGACCAGAGCGAGTGCTGTGGTCGACAGGATCCCCGACAGGGCGATGCACCATGCGGCGACGGCGGGTGTCGCACCGAAGCGGCGCAACTGCTGGTAGTTGAACCGGGTGGAGAACGCGGGACCGCCGGGCAGGGTCTCGTTGAGGGAGTGGGCGGCGTACGCGAGCGCGACGTTGCGGTGGATCGGTACGCGCAGTCCGGTGGAGAGCAGCAGGAACTGCTGCATCCGCCCGTACGCTCCCATGGCGATCAACTCCGCGGCGATCGCACAGACGAGCCAGCCGACGTGTGGGGCACGCAGCTGGGACAGTGCAGATGTCAGCGCCGGCCAGCCGACGACCAGCTCGACGGCGAGCAGGAGGATCACTGCGGTGACGGCGCCGCGCCGCATCCAGGGACGCGCTCGACGCCGGTTGACGGCAGGCGGGCCGCCGTCGGTGTCGGCGGGGCTGGTCACGCTCATGGACTCGGCTCCGGCTCGGCGACCGGCGGGTTGACGGTCGGGTCGGGATGGTGAGGAGTATGGGGACGACTCGCGCGATGAACCGCAGCGCGGCAACGAGACGGTCACGGCAGGACGCGACGGCCGGTCCGGAGAACCGGGTTCCGGCCGTCGCACGTACCGTTGTCAGACCGCGGCGGGTACCGCCGGCTGGGCGGACTCGTCCGCACCGGCCCGCCCGGTGGCGACCACCCGGCGCGCACGCAGGCCACCTGCCAGGCACAGCACCGCACCGAGGGCGAGCCAGCAGGTCAGGACGATGACCGCGGGTGCGGCACCGTGACCGTCGAAGAAGGCGGTGGAGCGCAGGAGTTGATTTCCGGCACCCGGCGGCAGCAACTGGCCGAGAGCCCCGGACCAACCGGGCAGCATCTCGGGAGCCGAGCCACTGCCCGAGAGCGGGTTGCCGACGAGCATCATGATCACGGCGCCGAGACCGAAGCCGGCGTAGCCGAACAGCGACTCCAAGCCGAGCAGGGTCATCGCGGTGGCGCCGATACTGAGCGCGACAGCGCCGAAGTTGGCCAGGTAGGAGCCGTCGAGCGAGCCGAACCAGAACTGCAGGATGGCGGTCAGCGCGAGACCGGCTGCGACGGCGTACGCGAGTGCACCGGCGACCCGGCGACCGGTGCCCTTGAGCAGGTTGGTGAGCAGCACCGCGGCGAGCAGGCCGCCCATGACCAGCGGCAGCGCTCCGGCGGCCGGGCCCGCACCGCGCGGGTCGTCGGCGGGCAGGGCGACGATGTCCCGGACCGCGACCGCGGGGGCGCTGCCCTGTGCCTGTGCCTGGGCGAGGGCGGTGCCGATGCTCTGCAGGGTCTGTGCGACCGAGGCGCTGCCGGCCGTGGCGGTGATGACCTGCGGGGCACCGGTGCTGACATCGATAGCCCCGTACACCTTCCGGTCACGGATCAGCCGCTCGGCCTCGGCGGTGCTGCCCACCGTCGTGATCTCGAACGCGTCGGGCATGCGCTGCTCAAGAGCGTCGGTGACCTGCTGCACCGCGGCGGCCGGGCCGGCAATGGCGATCGGCACGTCGTGGACCGAGGAGCGCACCGACGGCCAGGCGAAGGCGGTCAGTAGGACGCTGACGATTACGGTGAGCAGGGCGACCGCCGCGGCCACCTTCGACCAGGGCGATGGTGCGGTCGGGTCGGCCTGGGCCGGAACCTGCTCGGACATTGTCGACTCCCTAAAAGAACGGACGCTCGTTTTCAGTCTGGGGATGTCACGCTCCGTTGTCAAGAACGAACGTTCGCTTTTAATATCGGTCACATGCCCCGTGTCACTGACGAGTACCGAGCCGGTCGCCGGGCCGAGATCCTGCGCGCGGCGGCCCGGCTCTTCGCCGCAAACGGATTCCACGCCACCTCGATGGCCGACATCATCAGCGAGGCCGGCCTGTCCGCGGGCGCGGTGTATCGGTACTTCCACAGCAAGGAGGATCTGATCACCGCAGTGGCCGAGATCGCGCTCACGGCGGCGGACGACGTGTTCGAGCAGTTGCTCGCCGATGACGCCGCGCCCGCCCCGGCCCAGGCCGTCACCGCACTGATCGAAACGATCGCCACCCGGATCGTCGGCGATCCGGATCTCGGCGTGGACCTTACCCGCATCGGCGTGCAGGCATGGGCGGAAGCCCTGCGAAAGCCCAGCCTGGCCGCTCGCGCCGACGGGATCTTCCGGCGACTGCGGCGCAACTGCGCCGAGGTCGCCCGCCGCTGGCAACAGGCCGGCAACCTCCCCGCCGACGCCGACCCCGAACACGTCGGCGCCGCCATGCTGGGTCTCGTCCAGGGATTCGTCCTGCAACACCTGCTGATCAGCGGAACCGGGCCCGCCGCCTACACGGCGGGTGTCAACGCGCTGCTCCCGGCCCCGCCCGGGCGCCCACCACCTGCGCCACTCATGCGCGCGGGTGCCGATGATCGCGTACGGTGACGAAATGACCGAGCCGTTCACCTCGTTCACCGGGCTCGCCGCACTCGACGAGCTCCGCGCGCGGCTGCGGGCGACGCGGTGGCCGGACGCGCCCGAGGACGTCGGCTGGTCGCAGGGCGTCGACGTCGACTATCTGCGTGAACTGTGCGCCTACTGGGCCGACGGGTTCGACTGGCCGGCGCAGGAGGCGGCACTCAACCGGCTGCCCCGCTTCCGGACCACGCTCGGCGGGCACCGGGTCCACTTCGTGCACGCCCGCGCCAACGCGCCCGCCGGTGGGGCGTTGCCGCTGGTCCTGAGCCACGGCTGGCCCGACTCGTTCTGGCGGTACACCAAAATCATCCCCCTGCTGACGGACCCCGGCGCGCATGGCGGAGACCCCGCCGACGCCTTCGACGTCGTCGTGCCGGACATGCCCGGCTACGGCTACTCCGACCGGCCCGCCGGAGCGTCCCCGGACACCATCGCGGTCGCCGGGCTGTGGGCCGGGCTCATGCGCCACCTCGGCTACGAGCGCTTCGCCGCGGCCGGTGGCGACATCGGCAGCGGGGTGAGCCGCTATCTCGCCCTCGACCACCCGGACCGGGTCCTGGCCGTGCACCGCATGGACGCGGGCCTTCCGGTGTACCTCGGCGACCGCGCCGACCTCGCACCCGAGGAGCGCGAGTTCCTCGACGGCGCCGCCGGCTGGGCCGCGGCCGAGGGCGCCTACGCGGCCATGCACCGGACCAAGCCGCAGACCGCCGCCGTCGGGCTCAACGACTCGCCGGCCGGGCTGGCCGCGTGGATCATGGAGAAGCTGCGCGCGTGGAGCGACTGCGGCGGCGACGTCGAACGGGCCTTCAGCCGCGACGAGATCCTCACCAACGTCACCATCTACTGGCTCACCGGCACGATCGGCTCGGCGATGCGGATGTACCGCGTGAACAGCGCCATCCCGCCCGCGCAGCACGCCCGCCGGGTCGAGGTGCCGTCGGGCTTCTCGCTGTTCCCCGCCGACCTGGTGCGGCCGCCCCGGGCGTGGCTCGACCGGATCGCCGACACGGTGCGGGTGACCGAGCACGCCCGCGGCGGGCACTTCGCCCCGTTCGAGCAGCCGCAGGAGTACGCCGAGGAGCTGCGCGAGTTCTTCCGGCCGTACNGCCCCTAGAGACCGGCTACGGCGTGCCCGCCTGCACGCCGGCCGCGTAGTTCCAGGCCGGCACGCCCGGGGCGGCCGGGTCGCCCATGGCGTAGCGCTTGTTGCCGCTCTCGGTCGGTGCGACGAAGCTGTAACCGGCGCGGTTGAATCCCTCGTAGATGGAGACGGCACCGCTGCCCGGGCCGACCAGGACGTTGTTCGTGACGAACCAGGGGTTCGGCGAGCTGTTGTTCGTCATCGCGTAGTCGTCGACGTAGGAGTAGTTGCGGCAGTAGTTGTCGTGCAGGACGTTTCCGTTGCCGCGGCTCTCGAAGCAGGCCGGGTTGGCGCTGCCGTCGGTGTTGACCACGATGTTGTACGCGATCTCCACGCCGGACGTGTCGGAGTCGTAGTAGCCGCCACCATCCTTGTCGTTGCCGGTGGCGATCGACAGCTGGCCCAGCTGGTCGCCGCCCATACGGCGGACGGTCGCGTAGTTGTGGTGCACCTTGAGGCCGTGCGCCACCTGCTGCAGCTCGATCGGGAAGCGGCCGTTGTCGCTGATCCGGTTGTAGGCGATCTCGATGTCGGTGCCCGTGCCGGTGAACCGTAGCTGGATTCCGTCGACGGCGGCGCCCAGGTTCTGGATGTCGTTGTGGGCGATGGTGACGTTCTTCATGGCGCCCTGCCCGAAGATTCCGGTCCACGCCCCGCCGGCAGTCGCCTTGATCGTGTTGAAGTTGACGGTGATGTCCGTGCCGTTGACGTTGGCGATGGCCTGCTTCGCCGGCCAGTTCTGGAACAGGTTGTTCACGATGGTCACGTTCGACGGTGAACCCGCCAGGGTGAGGTTGGACCTGGTGCGGCCGCCCCGGGCGTGGCTCGACCGGATCGCCGACACGGTGCGGGTGACCGAGCACGCCCGCGGCGGGCACTTCGCCCCGTTCGAGCAGCCGCAGGAGTACGCCGAGGAGCTGCGCGAGTTCTTCCGGCCGTACCGCCCCTAGAGACCGGCTACGGCGTGCCCGCCTGCACGCCGGCCGCGTAGTTCCAGGCCGGCACGCCCGGGGCGGCCGGGTCGCCCATGGCGTAGCGCTTGTTGCCGCTCTCGGTCGGTGCGACGAAGCTGTAACCGGCGCGGTTGAATCCCTCGTAGATGGAGACGGCACCGCTGCCCGGGCCGACCAGGACGTTGTTCGTGACGAACCAGGGGTTCGGCGAGCTGTTGTTCGTCATCGCGTAGTCGTCGACGTAGGAGTAGTTGCGGCAGTAGTTGTCGTGCAGGACGTTTCCGTTGCCGCGGCTCTCGAAGCAGGCCGGGTTGGCGCTGCCGTCGGTGTTGACCACGATGTTGTACGCGATCTCCACGCCGGACGTGTCGGAGTCGTAGTAGCCGCCACCATCCTTGTCGTTGCCGGTGGCGATCGACAGCTGGCCCAGCTGGTCGCCGCCCATACGGCGGACGGTCGCGTAGTTGTGGTGCACCTTGAGGCCGTGCGCCACCTGCTGCAGCTCGATCGGGAAGCGGCCGTTGTCGCTGATCCGGTTGTAGGCGATCTCGATGTCGGTGCCCGTGCCGGTGAACCGTAGCTGGATTCCGTCGACGGCGGCGCCCAGGTTCTGGATGTCGTTGTGGGCGATGGTGACGTTCTTCATGGCGCCCTGCCCGAAGATTCCGGTCCACGCCCCGCCGGCAGTCGCCTTGATCGTGTTGAAGTTGACGGTGATGTCCGTGCCGTTGACGTTGGCGATGGCCTGCTTCGCCGGCCAGTTCTGGAACAGGTTGTTCACGATGGTCACGTTCGACGGTGAACCCGCCAGGGTGAGGTTGGATCCGTCGAACACGTAGTTCTCGATGCAGGTGTTGGAGCCGATGGTGTAGTTCCCGCGGGGTAGCGGCTGGCCGTGGCCGTTGTAGCTGTGGCCGGAGAACTGGTTGCCGCTCGGCGCGCCGCTGAGCTGACCGCCGGTGGGGCAGTCGGCGACGGCGTTGTCGGGGACGGCGCCGCCGGTGATGCCGTTACCGGGGGACGACGGTGCCGGCCGGGACAGCGACGTGGAGACGGCGGGTGACGACGCGGGTACGGACGCGGCCGGGGGCGGTGAGCCGCCCGGGTAGGCGGCGTAGCCGACCGTCAGCGGTCCCGTGTAGACCGCACCTTCGGCGGTCAGCGCCCGGAGCCGGAAGCCCGTTGCGGTGTACCGGTCGGCGGCAAGCTGGGACGGCAGCGGACCGGTGCCGGTCTGCGGCGCGACGAGCGTCACCACCACGGCCGCCGGGGTCGTGCCCAGCCGGTGAGCGACGGTACAGAACCCGGACTCGTCCGTGGTACAGGTCGCCGTGCCCGCCTCCACGCCGGTGAGCGACGCCTCCTCCACGACCACCGGCGCCCCGCCGGCCAGCGTGACCGACGCCCCGGCGGCCAGCACGACACAGGCGACGACCGCGGCGGTCACCGGCCGGTAGCGCCCGGAACCGTTCGCGTCGGGCCACACACCAGCACGCATCCAGCCCATTCCCGCTCCTCGCACCGCGCAAGTAGGGTCTGCCCGAGATGCTAGGTGACGCGAATGCCTAATACAACATAGGACAATTGCAAAGACGCCGTCCGTGCGCCTCGGTCAGCAGGCTCATCCCGCCCCTCGCGCGCGGTCTGCCGCCGGGATCAATCGTGGCGAGCCGCAACAGGACCGGACGGTTCCCGCGGCGGATCAGCTGCCCGCGGCCGGGTGGTCGGGGCGCAGGTAGGTGGACGGCCACAGTTGGCCCTCCTGCCGCTCGCCGGGCAGCAGCAGCCCGGCGCAGCCGACACCCTCGCAGGCATTCCGTCAGCGGGACCGCAACAGCACCGGCTCGACGAGCTGCAGCCGGGTCAATGACGCGCCCCACAGCCGGCTCGGCATGGTCGGGTCCGTTGTGGCGCTCCGTCCCGGATTGGCCAGCACGGGTGGGCCGATGGTCCCGAACCGCGGTGCGTAGAGCTGGCCACTTGCCGGCGCCGGGTCGGTCGCCGCGCGCAACGTCGTCCGGGCACCGTTCGTCGCCGACTGGGAGGGCACCAGCAACTGGCTCACGCGGATGATGAGGCGCTGGGCAGCGGTGGAGCCTTTGGTATTGAGCTCAGTTCGCACGAATCCCGGGTCAACGGCTACGGACACGGTGTCGTGACCGGCGGCGGACAGGCGCCGTCCCAACTCGACGCTGAAGAGGAGGTTCGCCAGCTTCGACCGCGCGTATGCCGCGAACGGGCGGTACCGTTCGCGGGCACCGTCGAGGTCGGACAGGTCGATCCGGCCCGCCCGGTGCGCGCCGCTGGTCAGCGTGACCACCCTCGCGCCGGGCCGGGCGACCAGCACCGGCAACAGCCGGAGCGTCAGCGCCATGTGCCCGAGGTGGTTGACGCCGATGTGGGTCTCGAAGTTGTCGGCGGTCCGGCCGGCGGGCATCCCGCCGAGCCCGGCGTTGTTGATGAGCAGATCGAGGCCGTCGTGCTCGGCGCGGAACGTGGCCGCGAACTCCTGCACGCTTGCCTGGTCGCCGAGGTCGAGCCGGCGTACGACCAGGCGGTCGGCGGAAACGCCACGCTGCGTCAGCGCCGCGCGAACACCTTCGCCCTTCCTGACGTCCCGGCAGGCCAACACGACCGTCGCTCCGCGGTCGGCCAGAACTTGGGCAGTCGCCAGGCCGAGACCGGCGCTGGCTCCCGTGACCACGGCCGTCCGGCCGGTCTGGTCGGGAATGGACCACACAGCGCACCCCTAACATGAACGTCGGTTCACCATATAGAGTGAACCGTAGTTCATGTTCATCCCGATGGCAAGGTAGGGCCATGCACCGTCCGATGCGCGCCGACGCGACCCGAAATCGAGCAAGAATCGTGCAGGCCGCCCGGGACCTGATGGCAGACCACGGCCTCGATGCGGGCATGGACGAGATCGCCGCCCGGGCCGGCGTCGCCGTCGGGACGGTCTACCGCCACTTTCCGGCCAAGTCCGACCTGATCGCGGCGATCGTCGCCGAACGCGTCCAGCAGATGGCCGCCGCGCTCGACGCCCTCCAGGCCCGCATCAGCGCCGGCGCCGACGCCCGGACCGAAATCGTTGCCTTCGCCAACGACGTGGCAGCACGTATGGGCGAAGACCGCGCCCTCAAGGCCGCCGCCGGCGACCTCCTCCGACCGTCACTGTCCAGTGTGGAGGGCCAGGCCAGGGACACCTTGGCGGCAGTCGTTGCCGCCGGCCACCGGCAGCGCGCGCTCTACTCCGACGTCACCGCGCATGACCTGGCACTCCTGTTCACCACGATGCCCGGCGAGGAGGTAACGGAGTCCGATCGCCGCCGCTGGCTCGCGCTGGCCTTACGCGGCATCCTCACTACTCCCGATCGGTGATCGCCGTCCGTGCTCCGACCGCCCGTCACAGGTCGAGCACGACCGGGCCGTGGGGGCGAGCCGAACAGATCAGGACGTTGCCCTCGGCCGGCGGGTCGACCGGTTCGGGGTCGTAGCCCACCTCGCCGGAGAGCAGCCCGCTCTCGCAGCTGTGACAGACGCCGGTCCGGCACGACCAGCGGACCGGCACGTCGCACGCCTCCGCGAGGTCGAGCAGGCTGCCGGGCCCGTCCCGCCACGGCACGGCCAGGCCGCTGCGGGCGAACGACACCTCGGGCCCCGTGCCGGGCGGGCCGGACGGCGGATGCGGCGGGCGGGCCGGCGCTGCCGCGATGCCCGGCGTCAGTGCCGCCTGCGTGCCGAACACCTCGGTGCGGATCCGCGACGCCGAGACGCCCGCGGCGGCGAGGGCCGCCGTCACGTCGGTGAGGAACGCCGCCGGGCCGCAGACGTAGGCGTCCGCGTCGGTCGGCAGGTCCAGCCCGCGCAGCAGCTCCGCGGACAGGTGGCCGGTCGAGTCGAACTCGTCGCCCGGGTCGGGATGGCTCAGGCACACGTGGGAGCGGGCCGCCGGCAGCGGCGCGAGCAGCGCGGCCGACTCTCTCGCGAACGGCCGGACGTGTCCGTTGCGGGCCGCCTGCAGCCACCACACCGGTCGCGGACTGCGTTCGGTGGCCAGCGCGTGCAGCATCGCCAGTACCGGTGTGGCGCCCACGCCACCGCTGACCAGGAGCACCGGCGTCGTGCCCGGGGCGAGGGTGAACGTGCCGCGCGGCGCGGCCACCTCGATCTCGGCGCCGACGTGCAGCCTCGAGTGGATGTAGGAGCTGACGGCGCCGTGCTGCTCGCGCTTGACGCTGATCCGGTACCGGCCGGCGCCGGGCGGCCCGGACAGCGAGTAGCTGCGCACGAGCGGCGCGGCGGCCGGATCGGGTCGTACCCGGATGGTCAGGAACTGGCCGGGCAGCGCCGCCGGCACGGGCGCGCCGAGCGGGTCGGCCAGCAGGACCGAGGAGATCGTCGTGCTCTCCCGCTCGATCGCGGTCACCCGCAGCGGCCGGAAGCCGGGCCAGGCCGGCGGTGGCGCGGTCGCGGTCAGTCCCGCGTTGCCGCCGCCCGGCGCGTCCGGCCCGGCCAGCATGTCCCGGAACGACGCCTGCCAGCCGGGGCTCAGCGCCGGGATGCGCAGTGCCCGCTCGATGTCCGTGTGCGCATGCCCGGGCAGGTACAGCAGCGCGTCCACGTCCACCACCGTCATCCGCTGCGGACCGTCGGCCACCTTGGCGATCCGGTCGCCCGCGCCCACGTCACCCTCCTCGAGCACCCGCAGGTAGAACCCGGGCCGGCGGTGCTGCACGAGCAGCGCGGGGATGCGCGGATCGGCCATCCGGATGCCGACCCGGTAGCAGGTCACCCGCGGCTGGGTGACCTCGAACAGCGCGCCGCCGATCCGGTAGCGGTCGCCGATGCAGACCTCGTCGTCGCCGAGGCCGTCGACGGTGAAGTTCTCGCCGAACTGGCCGAAGGTGAAGTCGTCCCGATGCAGGAAGTCCTGCCAATGGCGGTAGGCGTCGAGCTGGTACACCAGGATCGCCCGCTGCTCGCCGCCGTGGCCGGCGAGGTCGCCCTGGCCGTCGCCGTCGAGGTTGGTTCGGCGGGCGGCCACCCGCCCGTCGACCGCGGTCTTCCAGACGCCGGTGTACACCGTGCGGCCCTGCCAGGACACGTTGCGGGGCTTGCCGACGTTGACCGACCGCAGTACACCCATCGGCGCATCCTCCACCGCGGCCGGCGCCGACGGCGGCAAGTCGGCTTCACCCACTCCTCGCCCTCACCTGCCGCGGTGCCGTGTAGGAGGCTGGAGGCATGAAACTCCTCCTGCCGAACACCGTCGACCTGGACCTGGACCCGCCGTCGGACGTCGTCGCGATCGGCTACGCCGTCGACCGGCCGGTGCCCGACGAGCACACCGACGCCGAGGCGCTGGTGGTGTGGGGCAACCCGGCGCATCAGCTGCGCGACGCGGCGCAGCGGCTGGGCCGGCTGCGGTGGGTGCAGACGCTCGCCGCCGGGCCGGACGCGGTACTGGCGGCGCAGTTCGGACCCGGCGTCGTCATCACGTCCGGGCAGTCGCTGCACGACGGCCCGGTGGCCGAGCACGCGCTCGCGCTGATCCTTGCCGCGGCGCGGCGGCTGAACCTGACGATCCGCGCGCAGATCGGCCACCGGTGGGCCGGCGAGCTGGGCGGGCTGCAACCGGTGGCTCCGGTCGGCAACTTCCGGAGCCTGCGCGGCGCCCGGGTGACCATCTGGGGCTTCGGCGGGATCGCCGCCACGCTCGCACCGCATCTCGCCGCGCTGGGAGCGACCGTCGCCGGCGTCGCGCGCCACCCCGGCGAGCGGGGCGGCTTCCCCGTAGTGGTCGACGCGGACCTGCCGAAGGTGCTGCCGACGACCGACGTCCTGGTCATGATCCTGCCGGCCACGGCGGAGACCGTGCACGCGCTCGGCGCCGAGCAGCTCGCCCTGCTGCCGCCGCACGCTTGGCTGGTCAACGTCGGGCGCGGTGCGACGGTCGACGAACAGGCGGTGCTCGACGCCGTCCGGGCGGGCCGCCTGGCCGGCGCGGCGCTCGACGTGTTCGACACCGAGCCGCTCCCGGCCGACTCCGGGCTCTGGGACGAACCGAACGTCATCATCACGCCGCACGCCGCCGGCGGGCGGCCGGTCGGCGCGGCGGTCCTGATCACCGAGAACCTGGCCGCGCTGCGAGCCGGCACGACCATGCGGAACGTCGTACGGCTCGAGTCCCCGTAACTGCCCCGCTGTCCGGCCGTGCCGTGGAGCCGTGACCCACGCCACAGCCTGGGCTGTCAGGAATCTGTGCGCTGTCCCGTTCTGAGGTCAAGCGAACAGACGGGAGCACGAACATGCGGCACCGCATCGCCGTCCTCGGGGCCGGCTACGCCGGCGCCTCCGCGGCCGGATACCTCGCCCGCCACCTGCGGCCGGACGACGTCGAGATCACCGTCGTCAACGCCGAACCCGACTTCGTCGAGCGGATGCGCCTGCACCAGCTGGCCGCCGGCCGGCCGCTGCGCCGCCGCGGGCTGGCGGAGATGTTCACGGGCACAGGTATCCGGCTGCGGGTCGCGAGCGTCACCGCCGTCGACCCGCGGGAGCGGACGGTCACGGTGGCCGGTGGCGAGGGCACCGACCGGATCGGGTACGACACCCTGCTGTACACGCTCGGCAGCACGATCGATCACCACAGCGTCGCGGGCGTGGGCGAGCACGCCTTCCACGTCGCCGGGCGGCCGGCGGCGCTGCGCCTGTGCCGGCACCTGGACGAGCTGGGCGAGGGCGGCACGGTGCTCGTCGTCGGCGGCAACCTGACCGCCATCGAGACCGCCACCGAGATCGCCGAGTCCCGGCCCGGGCTGCGGGTCGCCCTCGCCACGACGGGCGAGCTGGGCGGCTGGCTGGCCCCGAAGGCCCGCGGTCACCTGCTGCGCGCCTTCGACCGGTTCGGCATCGCCGTCCACGAGCACACCACCGTCGAACGCGTCGAGCGGGCCGGTGCCGTCGCCGCCGACGGGACCGTCCTCGCCGCCGACGCGACGGTGTGGGCGGCCGGCTTCGCCGTGCACCCCATCGCCGCCGCCAGTGGCCTGGCGGTCGAGGCCGACGGGCGGATCACCGTCGACCGGATGATGCGGTCCGTCTCGCATCCGGAGGTCTACGCGGCCGGCGACAGCGCCTACGTCATCGGCGAGAACGGCCGGCCACTGCCGATGTCGTGCGCGTCGGCGGGCTTCACCCGGATGCAGGCAACGGCCGCGATCGTCGGGGACCTCACCGGTCACCGGATCTCCAAAACCCCGCTCGAGTACCTCGGCAACTGCGTCAGCCTCGGCGGGAGGGACGCCATCTTCCAGGCGGTCGACGGCAGTGCACGGTCGAAGGCCTGGTCCCTGCGTGGTCGCACGGCCGCGCGCCTCAAGGCGTTCGTGCTCAGGGGCGCCGCGTGGAACATGGGCCACCCGACCTACGGACTGCCGACCCGCAGGCGTCGCATGGCAACCGTGCCCCGCCGCGTACCCACGGCGGTCGCTGGCTAGCGTGGCGTCATGGACCCGGCCACCGTGGAGCGCTTCGAGGCCAACCGGGAGCGGTTGGCCTCGCTGGCGTACCGCCTGCTCGGCTCGGCCGCCGACGCCGAGGACGCGGTCCAGGACACGTTCCTGCGCTGGCACGCCGCCGACCCGCGACACGTCCAGGTGCCCGAGGCGTGGCTGACCAAGGTGGTCACCAACCTGTCCCTCGACCGGCTCCGGTCGGCGCAGGCGCGGCGAGAACGCGCGGCCGGCGACTGGCTGCCCGAGCCGCTCCTGGACGGCGACCCGATGCTCGGCCCGGCCGAGACCGTCGAGCAGCGCGAATCGGTGACCCTGGCGGTGCTGACGCTCATGGAGCGCCTCTCGCCGGTCGAGCGGGCCGTCTACGTCCTCCGGGAGGCGTTCGGGTACAGCCACGCCGAGATCGCCGGGATCCTCGACATCACCGAGTCCGCGAGCCAGCAGCACGCCCACCGCGCCCGGCACCGCCTCGCCGCCGACCGGATCGCCCGGACCGTCGACCGGGCCGCCGCCCGCCGCATCGTCGAGGCCTTCGTCGACGCCGCCGCATCGGGCCGCACGGAACGGCTGGTGGCGCTGCTCACCGACGACGCCACCGCGATCTCCGACGGCGCGGGGCTGGCGACCAGATGGCTGCGGCTCTCGACGCCCCAGCGGATCGCCGCCGCCGTCCGCGCCGCGTTCAAGCCGACGCCGGCGAAGCGGAGACTGGCCGGCGGCTCCCCCGCGATGCACGCCGGGGTCGTCAACTCGTGTCCCGCCCTCATCGCCGCGTTCGACGACCGGGTCGTCGGCGTGGTGATCCTGGACGTCCGCGACGATCGGATCGCCGTCCTGCGCGGGATGTCCGCCCCGGACCGGCTCCGCCGCCTCACCGAGCAATGGCGGCGGGGCGGGCACGACGAGCCCCTGATCCGGTCGTGGTGACCGGACCGGTCAGGCGAGCGCCTCGGCGATCATCCGGTGGCCCTGCGCCTCGAACGCCTCGTCGCCCACCTGGTAGGCCCAGACCGCGGTGCTGATCGCCTCGCGGAGCCGGGTGCGGCGCCAGGCGCCCGCCTCGCGGGGGTCGGCACCGTACCCGTCGAAGAAGGCCGCCTCGAGGTCCGGGTCGCGGCGGAAGTCCTGGACGGCCAGCCGGGCGAAGTCCGTCAACGCGGGCCGCATCGCGGCGCGGCCGAAGTCGATGACGCTGACGACCTCGTCGTGGACGAGCCAGTTGCGGGGCTGCCAGTCCCCGTGGGTCGGCACGAGCACCGCCGGCGGCACCGGCCAGGATGCGATCTCGGCCCGGAGCCGCTGCTCGGTGCCCGTGGCGATGCGGTGTGGCCGGCTGAGGCGCTGCAACGACTTCTGGTTCTCGCGCCGTTCGTAGTCGTCGTCGACCGCGACGGTCTGGGCGTGGAACAGGGCCAGCAGCTCGCCAGCCTGTCGATAGGCTGCCGGATCGTCGCCGTGCCTGCTGCCGAGCACCAGCTCACCGGGGAGGTACCGGGTGACGAGGACCTTCGCGTCCACACTGCCGTGCACGAGGGCCGGCGCGCGACCCCGACTGGTCCACGGGCTCAACCAGTTGCGATGAGCATGCAGTTCGCGCTCGATGTGGTGGTCATCGTCGCCGCCCGCTTTGACGATGAAGCGTGATCCGGCATGGGTCATCTCGAGCACTGTCGTTTCCACCAGGCCCCAGCTGCGGTCGCGCTCGACAGTTGCGCCCGGGAGCCACAGGTCCACCAGTGCCCGCTGCCGCTCGGAGAGGTGCTCGAGGCCGGAAGTCACAGCAGGCATCGTAGAGGCGGACGCGCCGGATCGACCGATCCGCGCCTGGGCCGACGCGATCGGCATCCCGCCCGAACCATGACCGCCGTGGGACTCACGCGGCCCGGTCCTTCCCGCCGGCCCAGACCCGCGACGACCGCTCAGCCGGTGCGGCCGGCCCGCCGGTAGGCGAGCACGCCGGTGACGAGGCCGGCCAGGCCGAGGATCAGGCCGAGGACGGCGAGAGTGATGGTGGTGCCGTCGCTGCCGCCGTCGTTCATGGTGTCGGCGGCGTCCTGGGCGGCGCTGCCGCCGGTGCTGGTCGCGGTCGGGGCGCCGGCCTTGGTCAGCTTCAGCACCGGGGCCGGATGTTCGGCCTCGCCGCCGGCGGTGGGTTCGTCGATCCAGCGGACGACCTCGCCGTCGGAGTAGGTCTGCAGGGCCTTGAAGACGATCTGGTCGGTCTCGGGCAGCGGGCCGAGGGAGACGTCGAACTCCTGGAACGTGCCCGGCTTGATCGCGGAGTCGGCGTCGGCGGTCCAGGTGATCTTCGAGACGGCCTCGGTGATCTCGCCGTCGTCGGTCTTGACCGGGGTGGCCAGCTTGCCTTTCTCCGTCACGGCGGTCCAGCCGGGGACGGTCCTGAGCGACACCGAGGCGATCGGCTTGTCGGTGGGGATGGCGATCTCCAGCTTGACGGTGCCGGCGGTGTCCTTCTCGTTCGGTACCCGGAAGGTGACCTTGGTGTAGCCGCCCTGGATGGCGGTGCTCGGGTTCACCGTGACGTGCGCGGACGCGGCGGTGGGGAACGCCAGGGCGGCGGCTGCGGCCGCCGCGACGGCGACGCCCGCACGGGCCAGCCGGGTGAGTCGCATGTGATGTGGTCCTTTCGTCTGGACTCGTCTGAGGGTGCCGGGAACTTCGGCGGCAGTTCCAGCGACCAACTGCTCGATGTACAAGGTAGTGCACGCAAAACATGATTTTTCATAACTTGGCACGCCGTGGGCTGATCACCCTCGGCGCCGTCGCGCTGCTTGCGGTGACCCTCGTGGCCGCGCTGCGGTGGGGTGGCGGCGTCGGATCGGCCATCCCCGGCCTGCCCGACCCGGGTGCCTCGACGCGGTGGGGACTGCCGCTGGTCCGGGCGTCCGCCGACGTCGCCGGGGTGCTGACCGCCGGCTGGTGCGTCACGGCCGCGTTCCTGCTGCCCGGCACCGGCGACGGGCAGCTCGTCGGCCCGGCCGCGTACCGGATGCTGCGCCGCGCGACCTGGTCGGCCGCCGGGTGGGTGGTCGCCACGCTCGCGATGCTGCCGCTGACCCTCGCCGACCTGCTCGGCCGGCCGGTCACCGAGGTCACCTTCGCCGGGGTGCGCAGCCTGGCCTGGTCGGTGGCGCAGGGCCGGTCGGCGCTCGCCCAGGCCGTCCTGGCGGCCGTCGTCGCGGTCGCCGCCCGGATCGTGCTCACCCGCACCGGCGCCGGGGTCGTCGCCGGCATCGCCTGCCTGGCGCTGCTGCCGCCCGCGCTCACCGGCCACTCCGCCGGGGCCGGCAACCACCAGCTCGCGGTCACCAGCCTCGCCGTGCACATCCTCGCCGCCGCCCTGTGGGTCGGCGGGCTCGCCGCGCTGCTCACCCTGCGCGGCGACCGGGACCGGGCGGCCCTGAGCGTCGCGGCACGCGGGTACAGCCGGCTCGCGCTCGGCTGCTGGGTCGCCGTCGCGGCGAGCGGGGCGGCGAACGCGGCCGTGCGGCTCGGCTCGTTCGGCGAGCTGTGGCAGTCGCGGTACGGGCTGCTCGTGCTCGGCAAGACCGCGGCGCTCCTCGTCGCGGGCGCGGCCGGCGCGGTGCACCGGCGGCGGACGCTGCCGGCGCTGGACGAGCGGCGGCCCGGGGCGTTCCGCCGGCTGGCCGCCGGTGAGCTTTTGCTGTTCGCCGCCACGGTCGGGCTGGCCGTCGCGCTGTCGCGCACGCCGACGCCCGTGCCCACCGATCCGGTCGACAGCGACCCGGTGACCGACCTGCTCGGCTTCACCGCCCCGGCGCCGCTGAGCGCCGCGCGGGTGTTCTGGCCGCCGCTGCTCGACGGCTTCTTCATCGCCGTGGTCGCCGTCGGCGTGGCCGGCTATCTCACCGGGGTGTGGCGGATGTACCGCGCCGGCAACCGCTGGCCGGTGGCCCGCACGGCGTCGTGGCTCGGCGGGATGCTGCTGCTGGCGGCGTTCACCGTAGGCGGGTTCGCGCGGTACGCCTACGTATTGTTCAGCGCGCACATGGCGCAGCACATGGTGCTCGCGATGGTGGTGCCGATCCTGCTTGTCGGCGGCGCCCCGGTCACGCTCGCCCTGCGGACGCTGCGCCCGGCGGCGGACCCGTCGGTGCGCGGCGCCCGGGACTGGCTGCTGCTCGTGCTGCACAGCCGGCCGGTGCGCCTGCTGTCCCATCCGGTGGTGGCGCTCGCGCTGTACGTGGTGAGCCTGTACGGGCTGTACTTCAGCGACCTGCTGGGCACGCTCATGCGGTACCACCTGGGACACCTGGCGATGCTGACCCACTTCGTGCTGGTCGGGTTCCTGTTCTTCTGGGTGCTCATCGGGATCGATCCGGGCCGCCGGGCGGTCGCGCCGCCGATCCTGGTCCTCGTGCACTTCGCCGGGATGGCGTTCCACGCCTTCCTCGGTGTCGCGCTCATGCAGTCCCGGACGGTGATCGCGGCGGACTGGTACACCTCCGTGCATCCGGACTGGGCGAGCAGCCTCCTCGCCGACCAGCGCGTCGGCGCCGGGCTGGCCTGGGGGTTCGGCGAGATTCCGGCGGTGGCGATCCTGCTGCTGCTCGTCGTGCGCTGGGTGCGCGCCGACGAACGCGAGCAGCGCCGCCTCGACCGGGCCGCCGAGCGCGCCGAGGCGACCGGCGAGGAGGACGACCTCGCGCGGTACAACGCGTTCCTGCGCCAGGCGGCCGGGGCCGACTGAGACGCTCCGGAACTTTTCCGCTTCGGCCGCCGACTACTTCCGGACCGCACTTCCATCGCACAACGTGAATGCGTTCCGGAGGCTGCCATGTCCGTCGTCGCCACCGACGTCTCCCCGCCCGCGGAGGAGCTGCCCGACAGACCGGCCGGCCGGGTCAGGTCGTGGTCGATCGTGCCGCTGCTGACCCGGCTGCACTTCTACGCCGGCATCCTCGTCGCGCCGCTGCTCGTCGTCGCGGCCGTCACCGGCCTGCTGTTCGTGCTCACCCCGCAGCTCGACAGCCTCGTCTACGACCAGGAGCTGCACGTCGCGCAGGTCGGGCCGGGCCTGCCGAAGCCGCTGTCGGAGCAGGTCGCCGCCGCGATCGCCGCCCACCCCGACGGCACCCTGGCCGGCGTCGTCCCGGCCGCCGCCCCGGACGCGACCACGAAGGTCGTGTTCACCGTGCCGGACCTCGGGGAGCACCAGCACACCGTCTACGTCGACCCCTACACCGGCGAAATACGCGGCCAGCTCACCACCTGGTGGGGCTCGACCCCGCTCACGACCTGGCTCGACCAGCTGCACCGCGACCTGCACCTGGGCGAGATCGGCACGACGTACTCCGAGACCGCCGCGAGCTGGCTGTGGGTCCTCGCGCTCGGCGGGCTGATCCTGTGGTGCAACCGGCAGTGGCGCCGCCGCGCCGAGACCCGTACGGCGCGCAGCCGGGCCGAGGCCACGCTGGCCTACGACCTGAGCGCCGCCAAGGGCGTGCGCCGCACCCGCAGCTTCCACGCCGCCACCGGCGTCTGGCTCGTCGTCGGCCTGCTGTTCCTGTCCGCGACCGGGCTGACCTGGTCCACCTGGGCGGGCGCCAACTTCAGCGTCGCCCTGGACAATCTCGACGCCAGCCGGCCCGTGCTGGACACGTCGCTCGGCGGCGGCGCGGCCCCGGCGGTGGCCCGCACGACCATGGACGTCGACCACCTGAGCAGCGGCAGGTC
>NZ_JBEXCY010000197.1:0-22072 GCF_040605515.1 Dactylosporangium sp. NPDC005572
CCCGGGACATCCGTCCCGGGCCCACGACGCTGCCATCGTCGTCGTGGCAAGGGCCCGCGGGCTCCGCCCGCGCGGACGCCCGCGGTGGTCACCCCAGCGCGTCGCGGATCGACTCGGCCATCGCGTCCAGTTCGGCCCGCGTCGGCCGGCCGGGCTTGACGACCAGCTTGAAGCCGTCGCCCTTGTAGCGGGGCACGACGTGCAGGTGCACGTGGAACACCTCCTGGCCGGCGGCCACGCCGTCGGCCAGGAACAGGTTCACGCCGTCGTGGCGCACGACCCGGCCCAGCCGGTGCGCGACCCGCCAGACCGCGGCGCCGGCCGCCTCGTCCAGGTCGGCCAGGCCGACGGCGTGCCGGCGCGGGATCACCAGCAGGTGCCCGGGCGTGACCGGGTTGAGGTCCATGAATGCCACCACGTCGTCGTCCTGATGGACGAAGCTGGCCTCGGCGGCGCCGACGATGATGGCGCAGAAGATGCAGTCCATGGTCGAGCATAGAAGCATGGAGTCGTGAAGCTCTATGCCGACCGTGCCCCCACCGCCATCCGGCAGCTCCTCACCGACGTGCTGGTCGCCGCCTGGGTCTACGCCTGGGTCAGGCTGGGGATGACCGTGTTCGACCTCATCCAGAAGCTCGCCGTGCCCGGGCAGAAGCTCGAAGGCGCCGGCAACGGCCTGGCCGAGAACCTCAACTCGGCCGGCGACAAGATCAAGGGAGTGCCCGGCGTGCCCGACTCGGTCGCCGCGCCGTTCGCCAACGCCGCCGACGCCGCCACCTCGCTGGCCAACGCCGGCCGCGACCAGCAGGAGATCGTCGACGACCTGGCCTGGACCCTGAGCGTGGTCCTGGTGGTGGTCCCGGTGGCCCTGGTGATCCTGTTCTGGCTCCCGCTGCGGATCCGCTGGATGCGCAGGGCGGGCTCGGCGGCCCGGCTGCGCGGCGCGACCGCCGGCCGCGACCTGCTCGCCCTGCGCGCCCTGGCCACCCAGCCGATCGGCAAACTGGTCAAGCTGGACCCGGAGATCGCCGCCCGCTGGCGCCGGGGCGACAGCGCCGCGGTGGAGGCCCTGGCGAGGCTCGAGCTGCGCTCCCTGGGCCTGCGCGGCTGGACACCGCCCGACCCGGCGGAGGCGAGACAGGAGCTGGACCTGCGGAAATAGCCCGCAGGTCCAGCTCACACCCTCACAGGCGGCGGCGGACGTCCTCCTCCGTCGACGGACCCGGCTGCCACTCCGACGTCCAGGCACCCGCCAGCGGGGGCGCGATGATGCCCTCCTCCAGCGAGACGTACCGGCCCTGGAGCACCCGCTTGGCCGCGGCCGCCTCGATCGCGTCCACGTTGTGCCACAGGTCGTGGAACAGCGCCTCGACCCGCAGCGCCGCCTGCCGGCAGAACAGGTCGGCCAGCTCGACGCCCTCCGGGCGCTCGGCCTTCTCGGCGCGGGCCTTCACGCACGCGGCGGACATCGCGAACAGCTCCGCGCCGATGTCCACGATCCGGCCGAGGAAGCCCTGCTTGTGCTCCAGCTTCCCCTGCCAGCGGGCCATCCCGTAGAACGTCTCGCGGGCCAGCTTGCGCGACGCCCGCTCGACGAAGCGCAGGTGGGCCGCCAGCGGGCCGAACTCGCCGTAGCCGCCCGGCAGCTGGCCCCGGCCCGCCACCAGCGTCGGCAGCCAGCGGGCGTAGAAGCCGCCAGCCTTGCCGGCCGCCTTCGCCTTCGCGCCCAGCCGGGCCTCCGGGTCGATGATGTCGCCGGCGACCGAGAGGTGGGCGTCGACCGCCTCGCGGGCGATCGCCAGGTGCATGATCTCCGTCGAGCCCTCGAAGATGCGGTTGATCCGCAGGTCGCGCAGGATCTGCTCGGCCGGGATCGCGCGCTCGCCGCGGGCGGCGAGGGAGTCGGCGGTCTCGTAGCCGCGGCCGCCGCGGATCTGCACCAGCTCGTCGGCGACCTTCCAGGCCAGCTCACTGGCGTAGAGCTTCACCAGGGCGGCCTCGATGCGGATGTCGCTGCGGTCGTCGTCGGCGAGGCGGCAGGACACGTCGAGCATCGCCTCCATACCGTACGTCGAGCCCGCGATGAACGCGATCTTCTTCGCGATCGCCTCGTAGCCGCCGATCGGGCGGCCCATCTGGACCCGCTCGCCGGCCCACTCGCGGGCCACGTTGAGGCACCACTTGCCGGCGCCGACGCACATCGCGGGCAGCGACAGCCGGCCGGTGTTCAGCGTGCTCAGCGCGATGCGCAGACCCTGGCCCTCGCCGCCGATGACGTTCCCGGCCGGCACCCGCACGTCGTGGAAGCGGGTCACGCTGTTCTCCAGGCCGCGCAGGCCCATGAACGCGTTGCGCCGCTCGATCGTCACCCCGGGCGCGTCGCCCTCGACGACGAACGCGGTGATCCCGCCGCGGTGGCCCTCGCTCTTCGGTACCAGTGCCATCACCACGAACAGCGTGGCCAGCGTGCCGTTGGTCGCCCACAGCTTCACCCCGTTGAGCAGGTAGTCACCCTCCGGGGTGGGCACGGCCGAGGTGCGCAGGTTGGCCGGGTACGACCCGACCTCCGGCTCGGTCAGCAGGAACGCCGACACCTCGCCGGCGGCCAGCCGGGGCAGGAAGCGCTGCTTCTGCTCGTCGGTGCCGACCAGCTTGAGCGGCTGCGGCACGCCGATCGACTGGTGGGCCGACAGCAGCGCGCCGATCGACGGGTTCACCGACCCGGCGAGCGCCAGCGCGCGGCAGTAGTCGAGGTTGGTGAGGCCGAGGCCGCCGTACTTCTCGTCGATCTTCATGCCGAAGGCCCCCAGCTCGCCGAGCGAGCGGAGGACGTCGTCGGGGATGCGCGCGTCGCGCTCGATCTGCTGGCCGTCGACCTCGGCGGAGAGGTACGCGGCGAGCTTGTCCCGGAACTCGGCGCCGCGGGCCAGGCGGCCGGCGTCGAGCTCGGGCAGCGGGTCGATCAGGTCCAGGCGGAACCGGCCGAGGAACAGCTCCTTGCCGAAGCTGGGCTTGCGCCACTCGGACTCGCGGCTGGCCTCGATCACCTTGCGCGCCTCGCGCTCGGTGTGGACCGTCTGGGTCGGTACCTGCTTTGCGTCGGTGGTCGCCATGCCAACCCCCAAAGGCGGGTAACGCTTGATTACAGGCCAGGTTATTACCCGCCGGTAGCCACCGCCATACATCGAGCGATGATGGCATCCGCCACAGCCCCGGGCACCTGGTCGGGAATCCAGTGGCTCACCCCGGGCAGCGGCACGAACCGGTAGTCGGCGGCCACGTGGGACGCGCACCCGCGGGCCGCCGTGGCGCCGATCGCCAGGTCGTCGTCGCTCCAGACGTACGTGGTCGGCACGTGGCACCGCCCGATGCCGATGAGGTCACCCTTCGGGTTCATCGCGCGGTACCAGTTCAGCGCGGCGGTGAGCGCGCCCGGCTCCTGCAGCGGGCGGACGTACCGGTCGACGCCCTCGGCGGTGAGGCCGGAGCCGGCGAAGAGCGCGCGCATGCGGTGCGCGTCACCCTCCAGCAGTACCTCCTCCGCCTTCCCCGGCTGGCGGAACAGCTTGATGTAGGCGGACCGCTCGCGCTGGTCGGCGTCGAACAGGTAGGCCCGGGCCGTCGCGTGCGGGTGCGGCACGGAGACCGCGGTGAGCGTCCGGACCCGCGCCGGGTGGCGCAGCGCCACGTGCCACGCGCAGATCGCGCCCCAGTCGTGCCCCACCAGGTGTACCGCCGGAATCCCCAGCTCATCCAGGACCGCCACGGCGTCGAGCGCGCACTCGGTGATCCGGTAGGCCTCGACCTCGGAGGGCCGGGCCCCGGGCGAGGTGCCCCGCTGGTCCAGCGCGTAGGTGCGCAGGCCGGCGGCGTGCAGCAGCGGCGTGACCCCGGCCCACTCGCCGCTGTGCTGGGGGAAGCCGTGCAGCAGCAGGACCGGGGGCCCGTCCGGCGGGCCGCCCTCGACGACGTCGAAGACCAGCGATCGGGCCGTGATTTTCATGACCTGAGACTACGAGGAAGGAACATTCACTGTTACCTTCGGGAAACAACTGCACATCCGACAGGGGAGCGCACAGCGCTGAGAGTGCGGCGGCCGTGGAATCCGGCACCGCAGACCCTCGAACCTGATCTGGGTAATGCCAGCGCAGGGAGCTCGGTCACCTCACGCAACGCACCACGCCGTCCACCCGGGCTGCGTGGTGTCGCGTCTCCTTCTGGTTCACCCCCGAACTAGGAGGCATCCAATGCAGACCCGTTGGCGCACCGTCGACATCGTCGTCGCCTCGATCATCGCCGTGGCGTTCGCCGCGGTCTTCTACGCCTGGAACAACCTGTGGAACGCGCTGGACGGCTGGGCCCTGCCTTGGCGCGCGCTCATCTACGGCGTGTGGCTCGTCCCCGGCGTCCTCGGCCCGCTGGTGGTCCGCAAGCCGGGCGCCGGGCTCTACACCGAGGTCGTCGCGGCCTCCGTCTCCGCGCTGTTCGGCTCGGCCTGGGGCCTGGGCGTGGTGCTGTCCGGCCTGGTCCAGGGCATCGGCGGCGAGTTCGGCTTCGCCTTCACCGGCTACCGCGGCTGGCGGCTCGGCAACGCCCTCGCCGCGGGCGCGCTGGCCGGTGCGGGCGCGGCGCTGCTCGACCTCAACGTCTACTACGGCGCGTTCAGCCTGCGCGACAAGTGGCTGTACGCGGCGATCGTGGTGGTCAGCGGGGCCGTCGTCGCCGGGGCCGGCAGCTGGTCGCTGCAGCGGTCGCTGTCGAAGACGGGCGTGCTCGACCGGTTCCCGTCGGGCCGCGAGCGAGTGGCCGTCTGAGCACCGTCGTCTTCGAGGGGTTCGGGTGGCAGCACGCCGGGCGCAAGGCCTGGGCGGTCCGCCACCTCGACCTGCGCATCGAGCACGGCGAGCGGGTGCTGCTGGCCGGCGCCTCGGGCGCGGGCAAGAGCACGCTGCTCGCCGCGCTCGCCGGCCTGCTCGCCGAGGACTCCGGCGAGCAGGAGGGCCGGGTGCTCGTCGACGGGCGCCCGGCCCGGGAGATGCGCGGCGAGACCGGGATCGTGTTCCAGGACCCGCAGACCCAGCTGGTGATGAGCCGGGCCGGCGACGACGTCGCGTTCGGGCTGGAGAACCGGGGCGTGCCCGCGGCCGAGATCTGGCCGCGGGTGGACGCGGCGCTGGCCGCGGTCGGCTTCCCCTACGGCCGGGACCGGGACACGGCCGCACTCTCCGGCGGGGAGCAGCAGCGCCTGGCGATCGCCGGCGTGCTCGCGCTGCGGCCGTCGCTGCTGCTGCTGGACGAGCCGACCGCGAACCTCGATCCGCTCGGGGCGCAGCTGGTACGGACGGCGCTGGGCAAGGTGCTCCAGGACCTCGACGCGACGATGGTGCTGGTCGAGCACCGGGTCGCCGACGCACTGCCGCTCGTGGACCGGACGGTGACGGTCGGCGACTCGCCCGCGGACGCGGTCTGGGCGCCCGGGGTGTCGCTGCCGTCGCGGCAGGCGGTCTCCGCGGCCGGCGACGTGCTGCTGCGGGCCTCCGCGTTGACGCTTCGAAATACCGCAAACGTCGTCAATGTCAATATTCGTACCGGCGAGGCGCTCGCGGTGCTCGGGCCGAACGGCGCCGGCAAGTCCACCCTCGCCCAGCACCTGGGCGGGCTCACGAAGCCGGCGTCCGGCGGGGTCGCGGCGACCCGGGCGCTGGCCGGGGACGACGCCGCGAAGCCGCCGCACCGCTGGCGGGCCGCCCGGCTGGCCCGGCGGATCGGCTCGGTGTTCCAGAACCCGGAGCACCAGTTCGTCACCGACACCGTCCGCACCGAGCTCGCTCTCGGCGGCGCGCCGGCGGCGACCGTCGACGACCTGCTCGACCGGCTGCGGCTCGCCCACCTGGCGCTCGCCAACCCGTACACGCTCTCCGGCGGCGAGCAGCGCCGGCTCAGCGTCGCCACCGCGCTCGCGGCCGCGCCGTCGGTGCTGGTGCTGGACGAGCCGACGTTCGGGCAGGACCTGCGGACGTGGCGGGAGCTCGTGGTACTGCTGGCCGATCTGCGCGACGAGGGGCGGGCGCTGGTGCTGGTCACACACGACCCGCAGCTCGTCTCGTCGCTGGGCGACCGCACGCTGGAGCTGACTTGACCGGCTGGCTGGGGCGGCGCGACGCGGTCGCCAAGCTCCTCGCCGCGACGCTGCTGACCGCGGCCGTGCTCACCACCGTCGACCCGTTCGTCACCGCCGTCGCCATCGCCTGCGAGCTGGCGCTGCTGCCGCTCACCGGCCTGTCCCCGGGCACGCTGTGGCGGCGCGGCTGGCCGCTGCTGACCTCGGCGGTGTTCATCTTCCTGTTCACGGTGCTCCTCGGCGCCCGGGACAGCCCGGTGCTCGCGTCGGTCTGGGGGGTCGACGTCCGGGAGCACGCGGCCGGCTACGCGCTGCGGCTGGTCGCCGTCGGGCTGCCCGGGTTCCTGGTGTTCGCCACGATCGACCCGACCGACCTCGCCGACTCGCTCATCGCCCACCTGCGGGTCTCGCCGCGCTTCGCGATCGGCGCGCTCGCCGCGCTGCGGCTGGTCCCGCTGCTGACCGACGAGTACCGGCTGCTCGGCCTGGCCCGCCGGGCCCGCGGGATCGACGCCGGCTGGAACCCGGTCGCCCGCGTCCGGCTGTTCACCTCGACGCTGTTCGGGCTGCTCGTGGCCGCGATCCGGCGCGGAATCCGGCTGGCGACGGCGATGGAGGCGCGGGGGTTCGACCGCGGTACCCCGAGGTCCCCGGCCCGACCGGCACGTTTCGGCTGGAAGGACGCATTCGTGGTGGTAACTGGCGTGATGCTCGCCGCCGCGGTGGTCGCGCTGAAGTTCGTGCACACATAGGCAGATCGCTACCTGTTGTTCGTGAAGGCGGTCGAGATTCGCCCATGAGGACCATCAACACCGAACGGAGCCTCCTCATGGGCCACGGCCACCACCACCATCACCACGAGGACATGCCGCAGGCTGCCGGCGACGTCCCCGCGGTGCTCGACGCCTCGATCCCCGACAGCGAGCTCTCCCCCGCCGACGTGTCCCGCCGCGGCTTCCTGCGCCGCGCGGGCCTGCTCGGCGCCGCGGCCGCCGCGGGCGGCGCGCTCGCGAACGCGGGCATCGCCCACGCGCACGGCGACGACGACGACCACGGCGGCTTCGACGGCTTCGACCGCCACGGCCACGGCCGCCCGGTCTGGCAGAACTACAAGTGGCTCGCCGGCGACCACCACATCCACACGCAGTACAGCAGTGACGCCATGTACCGGGTCGTCGACAACGTGAAGCACGCGTCGGCGTTCGGCCTGGACTGGATGGTCATCACCGACCACGGCAGCGTCAACCACGCCAAGATCGGCGTGGAGAAGGTCAACCCGCAGATCCGCGAGGCCCGCGAGGACTTCAAGGACATGCTGGTCTTCCAGGGCCTGGAGTGGAACATCCCGGCCGCCGAGCACGGCACCGTCTTCGTGCACCCCGGTGCCAACGAGGTCGCCGTCCTCAAGGAGTTCGAGAACACCTTCGACGGCTCGGTCGTCGGCGCGGTCAACCCGGCGAACGTCACCGAGGCCCTCGCCATCGCCGGCGTGAAGTTCCTCGGCGAGCAGATCACCAAGCGCCGGATCCAGGACGCGCTGTTCCTGGCCAACCACCCGGCCCGCAACGGCATCGACTCGCCGCACGAGATCCGCGGCTGGCGCGACGCCAACCCGAAGATCGCCATCGGCTTCGAGGGCGCCCCCGGCCACCAGGCCGCCGGCATCCCGGCGCCGCTCGGCGGCGGCAGCGCCCGCGGCTTCTACGGCAACTCGCCGAACGCGAACTCGTTCCCCGGCTACCCGCTGGAGAGCTACCGCACCTGGGGCGGCTTCGACTGGATGACCTCCACCGTCGGTGGCCTCTGGGACAGCCTCCTCGCCGAGGGCAAGTCGTGGTCGATCACCGCGAACTCCGACTCGCACGTGGTCTACGGCGAGACGTCGAAGCGGCCGGCCGACACCGACTTCAACAAGAACGGCTTCCACTCGGACCCGGTCTACGGGCAGCCGACCAGCCTCACGCCCGGCGACTTCTGGCCCGGCTACTACAGCCGCACCCACGTCGGCGCGCGCAACTTCGGCTACGCCGCCGTCATGGAGGGCCTGCGGGCCGGCCGGGTCTGGGTCGACCACGGCGGCCTGATCAGCGGCCTCGACGTGACGGTCCGCCCGAAGGGCTCGCCGTTCGGCGTCACCCTCGGCGACTCGCTCGTCGTCCGCCGCGGCCAGTCGGTCGAGCTGGTCATCAAGATCCAGCTGGCGAACACGCCGAACTGGGCGAACTTCATCCCGGCGCTCGCCCGCGTCGACGTCATCCGCGGCGCCGTCACCGGCGAGGTCGCGGACAAGGACTCGTTCAAGTCCCCCGACACCAAGGTCGTCAAGTCGTTCGAGGTGAACAAGAGCACCGGCGAGGTGTCCTTCACCTACGACCTCGGCCGCGTCGACCAGGCCTTCTACGTCCGCGTCCGGGGCACCGACGGCAACCGCACCGCCCCCGGCTACCTGGGCGCCGGGATCGACCCGGTGGGCCCGGCGATCGACGTGCTCGGCGACGCCGACCCGTGGAAGGACCTCTGGTTCTACGCCAACCCGATCTGGGTCTACGGCAAGTAATGCCGTTCGACGATGTGCAGGCGGCCGACCACCACATCCTGGTGGGCGGCCGCCCCGCGTTCACGCACTTCGCGGGCGGCAAGGTCGAGGTAGGTTTCGAGCAGCCGCCGGAGGGTGCCCGGGCGGTACTGTTCGAGGGCTCGGCCCGGCTGGTCGGCACGATCCCGGTGGCGACGGTGCTGGCGGAGTCCGCGATCGACCAGGTGACAATCCTGGGCGGCGCCCCGGTGGTGCCGGAGATGCTGATCGACACCCGCGACTTCGTCCGCCCGATCTGGCGCGACGGCAGGTGGACGCTGGTGACGCAGTTCGCCCGAAACGGGGTACTGGTCCCGTTCGAGCCACCGTCCCAGACCCCCTGCTGCCACGACCACTGACGGCGCCGGCAGCACAGGCGTTGGTCGATCCCCTCTCGCACAACGCGACCACCTCGAGGCCAGATCGACCAACGCCCGTGCGCCTGCCTCAACCACCCACCCGGCCGCGCCACGCCGCGACGGCCGCCCTCTTGGACGGTGGGCGGGCGCAAAGCCGTGGGCACACTCGCCAGCGCGTGGGGCGCTGCGGGTGCTGTGAGCAGATCCCGCTGCTGCAAGCCGGCCAGCGCACCGGGGCGGGCGCATGGGGCGAGCGGGCGGGGCGGTTACGGGGTCAGGGTGGGGACCACCGGGTTGGGGATGGCGCCGCCGAAGCGGCGGTCGCGCTTGGCGTAGACCTCGCAGGCGTACCACAGGTGGCGGCGGTCGAAGTCGGGCCACAGCGTGTCGATCGAGACGAACTCGGCGTACGCCGCCTGCCAGATCATGAAGTTTGACGTCCGCATCTCGCCCGAGCTGCGGATCAGCAGGTCCACGTCCGGAAGGTCCGGTTCGTCCAGGTAGCGGGCGAACGTCTTCTCCGAGACCCGGTCCGCCTTCAGTTTGCCCGCGGCCACGTCCGCCGCGATGCGGGCCGCGGCGTCCGCGATCTCGGCCCGGCCGCCGTAGTTGACGCACATCGTGAACGTGAGCTTGTCGTTGTGGCGGGTGAGCTGCTCGGCGTACTCCAGCTCGTGGATCACCGAGCGCCACAGGCGGGGGCGGCGGCCGGCCCAGCGGACCCGGATGCCCATCTCGTGGAACTCGTCGCGGCGGCGGTGGATCGTGTCGCGGTTGAAGTTCATGAGGAAGCGGACCTCGTCCGGGGAGCGCTTCCAGTTCTCCGTCGAGAAGGCGTACGCCGAGACGTACTTCACGCCGAGCTCCAGCGCACCCTCGATCACGTCGAAGAGGGCCGCCTCGCCGGCGGTGTGGCCGGCCGTGCGGGGCAGGCCGCGCTGCTTCGCCCAGCGACCGTTGCCGTCCATGATGATCGCCACGTGCTGCGGGATCGCCTCCCTGGGCAGCGCGGGCGGGCGCGCACCGGTCGGGTGCTGCGACGGCGGACGGTAGTTGCCTTTGCTCACGAAGCGGTGTCCTTCCGGATTCGCGCGGTGTCGTCACGGTCGACCAGCGGAAGCGAGCGTAGCGCGCGTTCCAGGTGCCACTGCAGGTGTGCGGCCACCAGGCCGCTCGCCTCGCGGCGGAACACCGGCTCGCTCCCGTCGGCGGCCGGCCAGTCACCCTCCGCCAGGGCCGCCATCAGCTCGATCGTCGCAGGTGCCGGGTGGCCGGCGCCGGGCGGGCGGCAGTCCGGGCAGACGGCGCCGCCGGCCGGGACCGAGAAGGCGCGGTGCGGGCCGGGGGTGCCGCAGACCGCGCACTCGCGCAGCGCGGGCGCCCAGCCGGCGGCGCCCATCGCGCGCAGCAGGTACGCGTCGAGGACCAGGCTGCTCGCGTGCTCGCGCAGGGCCAGCGCGCGCATCGCCCCGAGCGTCAGGAGGTACAGCTTGAGCGACGGCTCCTGCTCGATGGGCGTGAGCCGCTCGGCCGTCTCGGCGATGGCGCTGGCCACCGTGTACCGCGGGTAGTCGTCCATGAGCCGCCGCCCGAACAGGTCGACGCCCTCGACCTGGCTGATCACGTCGAGCGACCGGCCCTCCATGAGCTGCACGTCGATGTGGCCGAACGGCTCGAGCCGCCCGCCGAACTTCGACGTCGTCCGGCGCACGCCCTTCGCGACCGCCCGGATCCGCCCGTGGTGGCGGGTGAACAGCGTCACGATCCGGTCGGACTCGCCGAGCTTCTGCAGGCGCAGCACCACCGCGTCGTCCCGATAGAGCCGGCCCCGGAACGCCATCTAGAACCCCAGGCGGCGCAGCTGCTTCGGGTCGCGCTGCCAGTCCTTGGCCACCCGGACGTGCAGGTCGAGGTAGACGCGGCCGCCGATGAGGTCCTCGATGGCGCGCCGGGCGCGGGTGCCGACGTCCTTCAGCCGGCTCGCCTGGTGACCGATGACGATCGCCTTCTGGCTGGACCGCTCGACGTAGATGTCGGCGTAGATCTTGGTCAGTCCGGAGTCCTCGACGAGCACCTCCTCGACCAGCACCGCGATCGAGTGCGGGAGCTCGTCGCGCACGCCCTCCAGCGCAGCCTCGCGGATCAGCTCGGCCATCAGCACGTGCTCGGGCTCGTCGGTGAGCATGTCGTCGGGGTACAGCTGCGGCGACCGCGGCAGGTGGCCGATCATGACGTCGACCAGCGTGCCCACCTGCGCCCCCGACACCGCGCTCACCGGCACGATGTCGGCGAACTCGCCCAGCTCCTGCACCGCGAGCAGCCGCTGCGCCAGGGTCGCCCGGTCGACCAGGTCGGTCTTGGTGACCACGGCGACCAGGGTGGCCTTCAGCTCGGCGATCTCGCCGCTGATGAACCGGTCACCCCGCCCGATCTCCTCGTCGGCCGGCAGGCACAGGCCGATGACGTCGGTCTCGCTCCAGGTCGAGCGGACCAGGTCGTTGAGCCGCTCGCCGAGCAGTGTCCGGGGCCGGTGCAGCCCAGGGGTGTCGACCAGCACGAGCTGGGCGTCGGGCCGGTGGACGACGCCGCGCACGGTGTGCCGGGTGGTCTGCGGTTTGGCCGACGTGATCGCGATCTTCTGACCGACGATCGCGTTGGTCAGCGTCGACTTGCCCGCGTTCGGACGGCCGACGAAGCACGCGAATCCCGCGCGATAGTTCTGCTGCACGATGGTTCAGCGTACTCAGACTTCCAGGCGCAACTGGCGGGGGCGCTGTGCAGGAGTCGTGACGGTGGTCCCCGCCGTCGCCACCTGGAGCTCGATCGTGCCCTCCACCAGGCCCCGCCCGGCCCCCCGCAGCGCGATCCGGCCGGGCATCAGCCGCGACAGCGAGGTCGGCACCGCGGTGCGCTGTTCGGTGGCCACCACCAGGTGCACGCCGACCGGCTTGCCCTCGGCGGCGACGCGCGTGAGGGCGTCGTTGAGCAGCGGGTCGTGGCCGTCGACGAGCACCAGGACCCGGGCGCCGTGGTGCTCGTCGAGGGCCGCGCGCTCGCGGACCAGGCTCTCGATCGTGCCGAGCAGTTCCAGCGCCTCCTCGCCGCCGACGCGGTACACCCGCAGCGCCCCGGCGTCGTAGGACCGCTGGAACGACGCGGCGATCGTGTCCAGCAGCGTGGTCTTGCCGGCGCCGGCCGGGCCGTAGACGAGCAGGTGGCCGAGCTCCTCCAGGTCGAGCTGCCAGACCTGGCGGGCCTGCGAGTTGGGCAGGTCGACCATGCCGATCGGGGCGGCGAACGCGGCGGCCGGCGCGGGGACCGGAAGCTCGTCCAGCGTGTAGGTCGGTGCGAGCGGCGGCTGCCAGGGGCGCGGCTGGTCCGGGACCCGGGCCTCGCGGTGCGCGGCGGCGATCGCCTCGGCGAGGCGCTGCAGGTCGGTGCGGTCGCCGTCGGCGGTCATCGGGGCGCCGGCGTCGGTGTCGAGGCCGGACTCGAAGCGGACCTCGGTGATCGTGGTCGGCAGCGCGCGGCGGCCGGCGGGCGAGCGGACCCCGCCGTACGCCACCTGGACCGGCTCCGGCTCGCCCCCGCTCAGCCGCACGAACGCGCGGCCGGGCAGCAGGGGCGAGAGGTGGGCGGCGTCGGGGCGCTCCAGCACCTCCAGGCTGTCGGCCTCCTCCTCGACCCGCAGGGCGATGCGGAGCCCGGCCTCGGCGCGCAGGTCGTCGTCGACCACGCCGTGCGGAGCGGCGGTCCCGAGCAGGAGGTGTACCCCGGTCGCCCGGCCCCGCCGGGCGAGCTCCCGCAGCCCGGGCACGAACTCCTCGGGCGCGGCGGCCATCTCGGCGACCACGACGAGCAGGTTGGCCGGCGCCGCGGCCGGGTGCTTGCGCTCCATCTCGCCGATGTCCTTCACGCCGTGCCGGCGCAGCACGGCCTCGCGGCGGCGCACCTCGGCGTTGAGCGAGATCAGCACCCGGCGGGCCTGGTGCTGGTCGGTCTCGGCAAACACGCCGACGGTGTGCGGCAGCCCGGCGCACTCGGCGAACGTGTCGGCCCCGGGCTCGTCCACGAGCACGAACGTGAGCCGGTTGGCGGGGTAGGTGGCGGCGAGCGCGGCGAGGTACGAGCGCAGCAGCCAGGACCGGCCCGAGCCGGCGACCCCGGCGATCAGCCCGTGCGGCCCGTCGCGGCGCAGGTCGACCGTGACCGGGCCGGCGCCGCCGAGCCCGATCGGCGCGGCGAGCCCGCGGTCGCGGGTCGACGGCACCCAGCGCTTGACGATCGCGCTCGGGGTGACCTCGGCGAGCCCGAGCACCTCGGCCAGCGGGGCCACCCGCGGTGCCGCGCCGCCGGCCGCGTCCCGGGTGGCGGCGAGCGCCCGGGCGACCCGGTCGGCGACCGTGAGGCGCAGGCCGTCGCCCTCGCGGGCCGGCACCCCGGGCGGCAGGTCCGCGGCCGTCGCCGCGCCCACGAGCAGGCTGATCCCGCCCCGCGGGCCCTCCTCGACCAGCCGGGCCAGGGCCTCCCCCGGTACCGCATCCGGGTCTGGAAGCACGACGACGACGTGCGGCGTGAACGCCTCGGCGATCGCGTGACGGCCGCGGCGGCGCTGGCGCAGGAGCGCCTCGACGAGCGCGAGGACCCGGGCCCGGTCCTCGGGCTCGGCGGCCACCGTGCGGGCGCCGGGCGCGATCGCCGCGGTCAGCGTGCGGGTGTGCGGCAGCCAGCCGGTCCAGGCCCACGGCCCGGCCCGCTCCGGGTCGCACAGCACCACCAGCGCCAGGTCGTTGGGGCGCACGAGGGCCGCGAGCTGGACGACCCACGAGCGCAGGACGGCGTCGCGGCCCGGGCCGGTCGCGCCGAGGGCGCCGAGCGCGCGGAGGTCGGCCTCGACCGGGACGTCGGGATCGACGGTGTACCGCTCGCGCAGCGCGGTGATCCGGTCGGCGTGCGCGGGGTCGAGGTCGCCGCCGGTCGCCGCCTGCTCGAAGCGCAGCCGGCTGGGGCGGTCGGCGGTGCCGAGGCGCAGCGTGAGGAAGTCGCGGTCGGCGGGGCGGCGGGGCGGCGCCTCGTGCCGCTCGGCGGCCCGGACGAGGTGGGCCAGGCTCGGCAGCTCGGCCCGCCGGGTGCGCACGACCGAGCGGTGCTTCACCGCCGCGTCGACCTCGGCCCGGTCCATGGCGGCGGCGAACTCGGCGCCGGGATCGGCCGGGCTGCGCCGGAACCGCCGCTTCCGCGGCGGCTGCGGCACCTCGGGCAGCCGCACCGCCTGCGGCGTCCCGACCGGCACGGACGGCACGGACGACACGGCCGGCACCTCCTCGACGGCGATGAGCGTGTCGCCGAGGCGCAGCAGCTGGCCGCCGGCCAGCGTCACGGTCCCGGTCAGCGGCTGCCCGTCGATCCGGGTGCCGGCCGGCGAGCGCAGGTCGGTGGCGGCCACCTCGTGGCTGCCGATGCCCAGGTGCAGGTGCCGGCGCCCGGCGGCGGGGTCGTCGAGCACCAGGTCGCCGCCGGGGTCGGTGCCGACGACGAACTCGCCCGGCGGCAGCGGCAGCCAGGCGCCCGCGTCCGGCCCGGCGACGACGAGCAGCTCGAAGCGGTGCTCGCCGGCCGGCGGCGGGACCGGCGGCTGCTCCGGCGGGCCGAGCAGCAGGACGTCGCCGCAGCGCAGGCCCTGCTCGCCGACGGGTCTCGCCGCGTCGAGCCGCTGCCCGGTGCGCTCGAGCCAGGCCCAGGTGGTCTGCTGGGGGCGGTCGGCCGGGTCGAGCGAGTCCAGGAACGCGGTGATCAGCCCGGCCACGGAGCCGGTGGGATCGGTGCGGATCCGGACCGTGCGGTCCAGGGCCACCGTCGAGTCCCGTCGCGCCACTCGCACGTCGATCAGCAGGTCCATCGACCGGCCCCTTCCTTCCCGCGCAGCATCACCCGACGTCGGTTTCCAGAAAGCCTGGTGGCGGGGCGGGCGCACTGCAGGGCTCCGCCCTCGACAGTAAGCGCCACGACGCCGAGTGATTCGCATCGACGCGCGCCAGGATTTCGCGCTATACGGCCTTAAAACGGGCGTACCGCCACATGGGTTACCCTCTCTTCGTGCGCGTCGCCATGTGGTCCGGCCCCCGCAACATCTCGACGGCGATGATGCGCAGCTTCGGCGCCCGTCCCGGGACCGCCGTCGTCGACGAGCCGCTCTACGCGCACTACCTGTCGTCCACCGGCCTCGACCATCCGGGCCGGGCGGCGATTCTCGCGTCGCAGCCGTCCGACTGGCGGGCCGCAATCGACGATCTTCTGGCGCCGCCGCCCCCGGGCGTCACCCTGCAGTACCAGAAGCACATGACCCACCACCTGCTGCCGCAGATCGGGCTCGACTGGCTGGGTTCGGTGACCAACGCGTACCTCGTCCGCCACCCCGCGAGCGTGGTCGCCTCCTACTCGAAGGTCCGGGGCGAGCCCACCCTCGACGACCTGGGCTTCCCGCAGCAGGTGTCGATCTTCCGGCGGTACCCCGGGCCGGTCGTCGACGCCGCGGACGTGTTGCGGGCGCCGGATGCGGTGCTGCCCGAGCTGTGCGCGGCGCTCGGGCTGCCGTGGGACCCGGCGATGCTGTCCTGGGCGCCGGGGCGGCGGGACACCGACGGGGTGTGGGCCCCGCACTGGTACGCGGCGGTCGAGGCGTCGACGGGCTTCGCCCCGTACGACCCCACGCCCCCGTCGGTGCCGCCGCGACTGGCCGGACTCGTCGAGGAGGCGCTGCCGCTCTACCTCGAGATGGCCGGGCACCGCATCAGATGACGCCGGTGGCGTTCGCCCGGGCGTGCTCGCGGTACAACTCGGCGATCTTGCGGGTCACCGGGCCGACCTCGCCGGCCCCGATCGGGCGGCCGTCGATCCGGGTCACGCCCGCGATCTCGCCCATGGTGCCGGTGCAGAAGACCTCGTCGGCCGTGTACATCTCGACCTGGGTGACGTCGCGGACCTCGACCGGGTAGGGCGCGATGCGCAGGACGGTGTCCCGCGTGATCCCCTCCGGGCAGGCGACCGCCCGCGGCGTGACGAGCGTGTCGCCGGTGACGGCGAAGAGGTGCGTCGCGTTCGTCTCGGCCACGAACCCGCGCGCGTCGAGCATGAGCGCGTCGTCGGCGCCGGCGACGTTGGCCTCCATCTTGGCCAGGATCGAGTTCAGCAGGTTGTTGTGGTGGATCTTCGGGTCGAGCACGTCGGGGCCGGGCCGCCGGACGCTGCTGGTGACGAGCGTGAGCCCGCTCGTGTCGTACACCGGCGCCTTGTGCTCGGCCAGCACGATCAGCGTGCAGCCGGCCCGGTTGAGCCGCGGGTCCATGCCGCTGGTGACCTTGACCCCGCGGGTCAGGGTCAGCCTGACGTGGACGCCGTCGCGCATGCCGTTGGCGTCGAGCGTCGCCCGGATCGCGGCCACGATCTCGTCGTCGGCCGGGATCGCCACGAAGCCGAGCGCGACGGCCGAGCGGCGCAGCCGCGCGAGGTGCGCCTCGAGCCCGTAGATGCCGCCGTCGTAGAGCCGAAGCCCCTCCCAGACGGCGTCCCCGCCCTGCACGACCGAGTCGAAGGGCGAGATGCCCGGCTCGTCGCGGTGCCGGAGCGTCCCGTTCACCCAGTAGCGCAGGTCGGCGTTGCGCTCGTCGTACCGCTGCAGCATGCTCAGTCGTCCCCGTCCGCTCGGTCTCCCAGTGCGATCAGGATCGCACGCAGCCCGTCGGCCGCCCCGGTGACCTGCGCCTCGGTCGCGGCGGCGAAGATCCGCTCCTGGGCGCCGGTGACGGCCCGGACGACCTTCTCGGCGACCGTGACGCCCTTGGGGCTGAGCCGCACCCAGGCCACCCGCGCGTCGGCGGCGTCCGCCTCCCGCTCGATCAGGCCGTCCTGCTGGAGCCGCCGCAGCACGTTGCTGATCCCGCCGGAGGTGAGCAGCAGGCCGCTGGCCAGCGCGGAGGGCTTCATCGCGTAGGGCTCCCCGGTCCGCCGCAGCGCCGACAGCACGTCGAAGTCGGCGCTCGTGAGCCCGAGGGCGGCGGTCTCGTTGCGGACCGCCTCCTGCAGCCGCCCGGCCAGCCGGTGAATGCGCTTGCCCAGGTCCATCGCCGGCGACACGGTGTCGGGCAGCTCCCGCCGCCACTCCGCCACGATGCGGTCGACCTGGTCCCTCGGCACGGGTTGAAGCCTAACCCCTGCCATGATAGCTTTCGGAAAAGCTTTTCGAGAGAGGATCTCTGGCATGACGAACATCGTGGTGGCGTTCCACAGCGGCTACGGCAACACCGAGCGCGCGGCCCGGGCCGTCGCCGCCGGGGCCGGTGCGGACCTGGTGCGGGTGGACACGATCGACGCCGGGGGCTGGTCGCTGCTGGACGCGGCGGACGCGGTGGTCTTCGGCTGCCCGACGTACATGGGCGGCCCGAGCGCACCCTTCAAGGCGTTCGCGGACGCCACGTCGGGCATCTACGCAAACCGCTCCTGGCAGGACAAACTGGCCGCGGGCTTCACCAACTCGGGCTCGCTGAACGGCGACAAGCTGGCCACGCTGCAGTACCTGGCGCAGTTCGCCGCCCAGCACGGCATGCAGTGGGCGCCGCTCGGGCTGGGGTCCGTGGCGGAGAACCGGCTCGGCGCCTACCTGGGGCTGATGACCCAGTCCGCCGACGGCGTGACCGACCCGGCCGACCTGGCGGCCGCCGAGTCGTTCGGCGCCCGCCTGCGGCTCCTGGCGGCACGCTGGACGGGGAGCCTGACCGCCGTCAGTCGGTGACGGTGGCGAAGACCGTGGCGTCCGGGGCGGCCAGGTGGATCGGGGCCGCCGGGGAGACGTCGCGGACGGCCGCGTGACCCTGACCGTCCAGGGACGACGCCTCCGTCACCACCGCCGCGGCCTCCAGTTTGGTAGCGCCCGAGGCCACCGCGCTCGCAACCGCGAGCTGCAGGGCCGTCAGCGAGAGGGACGGCAGGGCGACGGAGGCCGCGTTGTACGTGCGGCCGTCGCCGTCGCGCACCGCCGCGCCCTCGACGGCCCCGATGCGGGCCCGGGCCGCCCGGGCCAGCGTCACGAGCTTCGCGTCCTCGGCGGACAGGTCAGGCATCGGCGTGCTGCCTCTCGTTCTCGGCGGTGTCCGCGTCCTCGTCCGCGGGCTCGGCGCGGCGGACGAGCAGCGTGTCGATGCGGTTGCGGCGGCCGGCCGTGCCCTCGGCCACCAGGACCAGGCCGCCCACGACCGCCGTCGCGCCCGGGATCGGGACCCGGCCGAGGGACTGGGCCAGCAGGCCGGCCACGGTCTCGACCTCGTCGGCGGGCAGCTCGACGCCGAACAGCTCGCCCAGGTCCTCGATCGGCAGGCGGCTGGTGACCCGGACCGCGCCGTCGGGGAGCTCCTCGACGGGCGGGCGCTCGCCCACGTCGTACTCGTCGGTGATCTCGCCGACGATCTCCTCGAGGATGTCCTCGATCGTGACGAGGCCGGCCGTCCCGCCGTACTCGTCGATGATGATCGCCATGTGCACCCGGGCCGCCTGCATCTCGCGCAGGAGGTCGTCGACCGGCTTCGACTCCGGCACGAAGGTGGCGCTGCGCATCACCTGGGCGACCGGCATCTCGGCCGCGCCGCTGTCGTCGCCGGCCGTGCGGCGCACGAGGTCCTTGAGGTACACGATGCCGAGCACGTCGTCGACGTTCTCGCCGACGACCGGGATGCGGGAGAAGCCGCTGCGCATCGCGAGCATCATCGCCTGGCGGACGGTCTTGTGGGCCTCGATCCACACCATCTCGGTGCGCGGGACCATGACCTCGCGGGCGATCGTCGTGCCGAGCGCGAAGACCGAGTGGATCATCTCGCGCTCGCCGTGCTCGACGACGCCCCGCTGCTCGGCCAGGTCGACCAGCTCGCGCAGCTCGATCGTGGTCGCGAAGGGGCCCTCGCGGTAGCCCTTGCCGGGCGTCACCGCGTTACCGATGAGGATCAGCAGGCGGGCCAGCGGGCCCAGCGCGGTGCCGAGCCACCGCACGAGGGGCGCGGCGAAACGGGCCACGTTGTACGCGTGCTGGCGGCCCATCGTGCGCGGGGCGACGCCGACCACCACGAAGCTGACGACGGTCATCGAGGCCGCGGTGATCAGCGCCGCGAGCCAGTCGCGGTCGCCGCCGACGGCCGCGGCCGTCACCAGGGCGACCAGCGTGGTCGCGGTCAGCTCGCAGAGCAGCCGCAGCAGGAGCAGGAGGTTGATGTACCGCGCGGGATCGGCCGCGATCACCTGGAGCGCGTTGGCGCCGGGCCGGCCCTCCCGGGCCAGCTCGTGGGCGCGCGCCGGCGACACCACGTTGAGCGCCGCGTCGGTCATCGCGAACAGGCCCGCGAGCACGACCAGCCCGGCGGCCGTGGTCAGGAGCGTCACGTCACTCAACGGGTCACGACTTTCGCCAGCTCTCGAGGAGACGCGCCTGGAGACCGAACATCTCGGCCTCCTCCTCCGGCTCGGCGTGGTCGTAGCCGAGCAGGTGCAGCGTGCCGTGCACGGTCAGCAGCGCGAGCTCGTCGATCGTCGCGTGCCCGGCGGTGGCGGCCTGCTTGGCGGCCACCTCCGGGCAGAGCACGATGTCGCCGAGCAGCGCCGGCTCGCCGCCGCCCTCGCCGGGCCCGTGGTCGACGCTGCCCTCGTCCATCGGGAACGCGAGCACGTCGGTCGGGCCCTCGCCGTCCATCCACCGGTGGTTGAGCTCGGTCATGTACTCCACGTCGACGAGCAGGATCGACAGCTCGGCGAGCGGGTTGACCCCCATCTCGTCGAGAGCGTGCCGCGCCACCGCCAGAATGGTGTCGGAGTTGACGTCGACGCCGGACTCGTTGGCGATCTCGATGGACAACAGGGCTCCTGACTCCGTCAGCGTCGTCGCCCGTGCCGGCCGCCCTGTGCGGCACGGTCCGGGACGGCGCGCACCGGCTGGTCCGCCTCCTGCGCTTCGTCCCACCGGGCGTAGGCGTCGACGATCTCACTCACCAGCCGGTGGCGCACGACGTCTGCGCTGCCGAGCATGGCGAAGTGCACGTCTTCGACGCCGTCGAGGATCTCACGGACCACTCGGAGCCCACTGCGGGTCCCCCCGGGCAGGTCGATCTGCGTCACGTCACCCGTGACGACGATCTTCGAACCGAAGCCCAGGCGCGTCAGGAACATCTTCATCTGCTCGGGCGTGGTGTTCTGGGCCTCGTCCAGGATGATGAAGGCGTCGTTGAGCGTGCGGCCGCGCATGTAGGCCAGCGGCGCGACCTCGATCGTCCCGGCGGCCATCAGCTTCGGGATGGACTCCGGGTCGATCATGTCGTGCAGCGCGTCGTAGAGCGGCCGCAGATACGGGTCGATCTTGTCGTAGAGCGTGCCGGGCAGGAAGCCCAGCCGCTCGCCGGCCTCGACCGCCGGGCGGGTCAGAATGATCCGGTTGACCTGCTTGGCCTGGAGGGCCTGGACGGCCTTGGCCATGGCCAGGTAGGTCTTGCCGGTGCCGGCGGGGCCGATGCCGAACACGATCGTGTGCTGGTCGATCGAGTCGACGTAGCGCTTCTGCCCCAGCGTCTTGGGCCGGATCGTGCGGCCCCGGCGCGAGAGGATGTTCAGCGTCAGCACCTCGGCCGGCCGCTCGGTGGTGTTCTGCTGGAGCATCCCGACGGTGCGCCGGACGGTGTCCGTCGTGAGGGTCTCGCCCTTGCGGACCAGCTCGATGAGTTCGCTGAAGATGCGCTCGGCCAGCGCGTTGTCTGCGGCCGCGCCGGTGATGGTGATCTCGTTGCCCCGGACGTGCACGTCGCTCTGGACGGACCGCTCGACGAGCTTGAGAATCTCGTCTCCGGCGCCGAGCAGCCTGACCATCGTGTGCGGGTCGGGAACCGTGATCTTGCTGATGGCCCGCACGGGCTGCTCCGACGACGCTGCCGTGGGGGTTGGGGTCTCGGTCATACCTTGGCCGCGGTGGGCCTCAAGCACCTGCTTCCGGGCTCGCTCGTGTCCTGGCTCTTCATGGTATCGGCTGACCGCCCGCATGGCCTTTCCCATTTTCCCCGTTTCGGTTCGGCCGAAGAGGCCACTCGTCGCCAAACGCCCTCCGCGTGCCTCTCGGTGCTGGTAAGGAGGCAGATGACCGATTCTCGCGAGGAGGCCCAGCCATGGTCGAGCGCATGGGGTACATCGACGGAGAACCCTGCTGGGCGGACGTGGTGGCTCCCGACGTGCCGGCCGCGCAGTGGTTCTACCAGGCGGTCTTCGGATGGACGTTCGCCGACACCGGGGCTGACTCCGGCCACTACACGATGTGCCTGAAGAACGGCCGGATCGTGGCCGGGATGAGCCCGCCGATGCCGGAGACCGGGACGATGCCGGCGGCCTGGAGCCTGTACCTCATGTCACATGACCTGGCGGACACCGCCGACCGGGTCGACGAGTACGGCGGCAGGATCCTCGTCCCGCCGATGGAGATCCCGCAGAACGGCCGGATGCTGTTCGCGACGGATCCTTCCGGCGCGACGTTCGGCGCGTGGGAGCCGGGCCTGCACACCGGCTCGCAGCTGTTCGACGAGAACGGCGCCCTGTGCTGGGCCGAGGTGAACACCCGCGAGCCGACCGTGACCGACTTCTTCTACCACGGCCTCTTCGGCTACCGGCAGACCCGCATCGACGGTGGTTGGGAGCGGTTCGACTACTCCGCGTGGAGCATCGGCGGGGCCGACCCGGTGGCCGGCCGGCTGACGATGACCGCGGCGTGGGAGGGGGTCCCGGCGCACTGGATGGTGTACTTCGCGACCGACGACACCGACCGGGCGGCCGAGCGGGTGGCCGCGGCCGGCGGCCAGGTGCAGCACGGCCCGTTCGACTCGCCGCACGGGCGCATCGCCGTGGTGGTCGACCCGAACGAGGCCGTGTTCACGCTGATCAGCCGCTAGCCCCAATGCCGTTCAGTTAGGTGTGGGTGTGGCTGGTCAAGGGGTGTGTTGATCGTGA
>NZ_JBEXCY010000198.1:0-21528 GCF_040605515.1 Dactylosporangium sp. NPDC005572
GTAACGTTGACGCCCGCCGGTTGATGGCCCCGGGACCTAGAGCAACCCCCGCGCGCCAGGCCGAGGAGCAGCACGACCGGCGGCGGCACGACGTGGGTGTCGGCGGCGGCCCAGGCCGCGGACTCGGCGGCGAGGAACGCGCCGGTCGACCACAGCCCCGCGGTGCGGGCCAGCCGCCGCTTGCCCGGCGCCTTCAGCCGCCCCCCGGCGGCGAACGCGGCGCAGGTCACCGCGAGCATCGAGGTCGCGGTGAGCGCCAGGGCGACGACGACGGCGGCCAGGTCGGTCGCGTGGACGTGCGAGATGCCGGCGGCGATGCCGTGCTCCGCCTCGTGCCGATGTGCGAGCAGTTGGGACGTGACCAGGTGGGCGGCGCTCCAGCCGAGCGCGCCCGACGAGACCGCGGAGACGGCGAGCAACGCCCGCCCCGCATGCCGCTGGCCCGTCGTGCTCACCCCCTGCGGTCGCTGCCGTCGCGGTCATCGTACGGTCCGCTCGGGAGCAGGCGTACCGCGCGTACTATCGGCGATCGGAGGAGATCCGGGTGGGTCGGTCGCGGAGGTGCTGATGCGCGGGTTCGGGGACCTGGAGGCTGCGATCATGCAGCACATGTGGGGTGTCGCCGAGCCGGTCACGGTCCGTGACGTGCACACCGCCCTCACCGCGGAGCGGCCGCTGGCGTACACCACCGTGCTCACCGTCATGGACAAGCTGTTCCGCAAGGGGTGGCTGCAGCGGGAGCGTGACGGCAAGGCGCACCGCTATGCCGTCGTGATCACCCGGGAGCAGTACGGCGCGGGCCTGATGCGGGAGGCCCTGAGCGACAGCGGCGACCGCGAGGTGGCGCTGCTGGACTTCGTGCGGCAGATGACCCTCGAGGAGGCCGTCGCGCTGCGCGCCGCGCTGGACACGTTCGAGCGGAAGATCTCCGGCCGGTGACCGCGGTGCTCGTGACCGTGTTCGCGGGGCTGCTGCTGGCCGGCGGGCCGCGGCTCGCCGGCGCGCGCTGGGTGTCCCGGGCGCCGGGCCTCGCGCTGCTGGTCTGGCAGATGATCTGCGCCGCGGTCGTCGTGTCGATCGGCGTGGCCGGGCTGACCTCCGTGCTGCACTGGGACGACACCCACGACCTGATGTGCTCGGCCTGGCGGCTCTGCCTCGACGCGCTCTACGGCGACCACGGCCGCGCGGCCCAGGCCGTGGCGGTCGCCGGGGCGGCGGTGCTGGCGGTGACCGGCGCGCGGCTCGTCGAGGCCGCCTGGCGGGTGCAGCGGGCCGACCGGGCGCGCGGCCGCCGGGTGCGGGAGGTGATCCGGTCGGTCGGCTCGCGCGAGCCCGGCCTCGGTGCCACCGTGCTGCCCTCGCCGGAGGCCGCGGCCTATCTCGTGCCGGGCGGGCACCGCGACGTGGTCGTCACCTCCGGCGCGCTGCGCCGGCTCAGCCCCGACGAGCTGCGGGCGGTGATGGCGCACGAGCACGCCCACGCCTCCGGGCGGCACTACTGGCTGCTGCGGACGGCCCGCATGCTGCACCGGGCCTTTCCCCGGGTACCGCTGTTCCGCCTGGCCGAGGACCAGGTCCACCGGCTCGTCGAGTTGCACGCCGACGACGTGGCCGTCCGGTCGGCGGCGCCGCTGAGCCTGGCCCGGGCGCTGGTCACCATGGCCGAGTCGCGGGCCGCGGGGCCTTCCTCGCTCGCCGCGGCCGGCGGCGACGCGGCGGAGCGGCTCGAACGGCTCCTCTGCCCGCCGGCGCCGCTGCCGGGCCCGGCCGTGCGCGGCGCGGCCGCCGTCGCGGCGCTGCTGCCGCTGGTGCCGGTCCTGCTCGCCGTGGCCGACCGGCAGGTCACCCTCTTCTGACCCCGCACCACCTACGGGCAGTAGGTGGACGCGCATATCCGCGTGAACTTCCCGGGTTTTTCTCCTATGGAGCGTCGTACGTGGCTTGCGGGCCAGGTTGCGGGTGGCCTATGGTCGGCTACCGGCGCATCGCCGCCGCCAGCACGAGCGAAGGAGCCGGTCTTCCGTGGGACGTCGTCCGCTGCTCACGGCCGCGACCCTGTGCCTGACCCTGCTCGTCACGCTCCTGGCGAGCTCCGGCGCGGTGCGGGCCGAGCCGACCCCGGCGGAGGTCGAGCAGCGCATCGACGAGGCGTGGAACGAGCTCGAGCCGATCATCGAGCAGTACAACCTCGTCCACGGCCGGCTCAAGCAGAGCCAGGCGCGGGCCGCCACGCTCCAGCAGCAGCTCCAGCCGCTGCAGGCGCAGGTCGACGCGGCCATGTGGCACGTCAGTGAGCTCGCGGTCAAGGCGTTCAAGGGTGGGCGCGCGACCGCCCTGGACGTGCTGCTGCACGCGGACTCCCCGGAGGTACTGCTGGATCAGCTCGCCGTCGTGAACGCGATCGCCCGCAACCAGCGGGCGGCGATCGCGGACGTCGCGGCGGCCCGCGACCGGCTCGCCGTGGAGCGGCGGGCGCTCGACGCGGTGATCGCCGAGCAGGCCGCCCAGGACGCCGACCTCGCCGCCCGCAAGCAGCAGATCGAGGCCAAGGTCGCCGAGCTGCAGCAGTTGCGCCTGGCCGTGTACGGCAAGGGCGGCACGGGCGAGCTGCGTCCGGTGGCCTGCCCGGTCGACTACGTCGGCGGCCCGGGCGGAACCGCGGCGAAGAAGGCGTGCGAGCTCATCGGCCGGCCCTACATCTGGGGCGCCGCCGGTCCGGACGGCTACGACTGCTCCGGCCTGACGCTGACCGCCTGGGCTGCCGCGGGCGTCAAGCTGCGGCACTACACGCGCTGGCAGTGGGAGGACACGAAGGCGGTCTCCCGGGCCGAGCTGCGCCCGGGCGACCTGGTGTTCTTCTTCAGCGACCTGCACCACATGGGCCTGTACGTCGGCGGCGGCTGGATGGTCCACGCCCCGACCACCGGCGACCGGGTGCGGATGGCGAAGCTCGACGGCCGCCCGATCGTCGGCTACCGCCGCCCCGCCTGACCCCGCGCCGCCCAGAAGGACGCCCAGAAAGGACGCCCAGTGCCACCAGACGACCCCAGCTCCGGCAGCGGCACCCTCATCGCCATCGGCGTACTCGCGATCCTGGTCATCATCGGCTTCATCTTCACCGTCGTCGACGGCTGACGCACCGGCCGGGTGGTTCAGCAGCCGCACCCGCCGCCGCCGCAGCCGCAGCTCGCGGCGGCGGCGCGGGCCGTGCGGCGGCGGTGCAGCCACCACATGCCCAGCGCCGCGGCGGCCAGGCCGGCGGCGACGGCCAGGAGGGTCTTCTCCAGGACCGCCGCGCCGGCCGTCGTGAGCACGCCGGCGGCGATGAGCAGCGGCAGCGCGCAGCAGGCGGCGCAGGCCACGGCGGCCAGGACGCCGCTCACCTTGCTGCGCAGCGGCGGCCTGTCGTCCGTCTTCGGCGGTAGCAAAGGCAGGTTCACGCGGGCACTCCATCCGGTGGGCCGAGCCGGGCCGCGGTCACCGCGCCGCCCGCCCGACCAGGGCGGCGAGCACGCCGGTGTGGGCCGGGGGCACCTCGATGTCGAGGACGAGCGAGTCCGGCGGCTGCGGCGTGACGGTGAACGTGAAGAACGAGCAGCACTGCGTCTCGCGGGCGGCCAGGTCGCGCACGGCGGCCTCGAGCCCGGCCGGGCCGGTCAGCAGCATCCGGGCACGGGTCGGGCTCACCGTCTCCACGTCGCGGACGGCGGTGGTGAACAACGCGTCGAACTCGGCCAGCCGCAGCGGCCGCTCCGCGGTCGGCAGGGTGCACGCGTCGGGGACGTCGAATGTCATGACAGGACGGTAAGCCTGTACCCAGGTACCGGATGCAAGCCCCGGACGGCGACCGGCGCGGCAGGCGCTATGCTGACGATGCCGGCGGTGGGGCCCGCCGACCCGATGCCCGGGTGAACCGCGATGATGCCAACGGTCCCTGCAGACAGTAGTCGCATGCCTGCAGGAGGGACCCCGGGGATGACCGAGCCCGTCGCGCAACCCATCGACCCCGATGTCGACCTCCACGTTCCCGCCGAGCGGGCCGAGCTGCGCCCGCACGCGCTGCCGGTGCTCGCGGCGATCTCCGCCGGCGGCATGCTCGGGTCCGCCGCCCGCTATGGCCTCGGTCTGGCCTGGCCGCACCCGCCGGACGGGTTCCCGTGGGCCACGTTCGGCATCAACGTGTCGGGCTGCCTGCTCATCGGCGTGCTCATGGTCATCGTCAACGAGGTCGCCACCGGGCAGCGGCTGCTGCGCCCGTTCGTCGGCGTGGGGGTGCTCGGCGGGTACACGACATTCTCCACCTATGTCGTCGAGGCCCACCGCGCCGCCACGGCGGGCCGGCCCGGGCTCGGCCTGCTCTACCTGGGCGGCACCCTCGTCGCGGCGCTGCTCGCGGTCTTTGCCGGCGCCGGGACGACCACCTGGCTGGTGCGGCGGGCGACGGGAGCCGGACGGTGACGCTGCTGCTGGTCCTGCTGGGCGCCGCGGTCGGCGCCCCGCTGCGGTACCTCGCCGACCGCGCCGTGCAGGCCCGGCACGACTCGATCTTCCCCTGGGGCACCCTCATCGTGAACATCGCCGGTTCGCTGCTGCTCGGCTTCCTCACCGCCCTGCCCGCGAACCCGGAGCTCACCGCCCTCGCCAGCGTCGGCTTCTGCGGCGCACTCACCACGTACTCGACCTTCAGCTACGAGACCCTGCGCCTGGCCCAGCTCGGCGCCTGGATGCTCGCCGCCGGCAACGTCGTCGCCTCCGTCGCGGCCGGGCTCGGCGCCGCCTACCTCGGCACGCTCGTCGCCGCGGTCGTCTGACGGCCCGGCCGCCAAAGGCGGCCCTGTCGCCAAAGGCGGCCCGGCCACCAGAACCGGTCGCCGAGGACGATCGCGATCGCCAGCACGAGCAGCGTGCGCACGAGCAGGGTGTCGAGCAGCACCCCGATGCCGACGACGATGCCGAGCTCGGTGAGGGTGACCAGCGGCAGCACGCCGAGGACGGCGAAGACCGCGGCGAGCAGGACGCCGGCGCTGGTGATCACGCCGCCGGTGGCCGCGAGGGCGGCCCGCATGCCGCCGCGGGTACCCCGGGCCGGCGCCTCCTCCAGCGCCCGGGTGGCGAGGAAGATGTTGTAGTCGACGCCGAGCGCGACGAGGAAGATGAACGACAGCAGCGGCACCTCGTTGTCCAGGCCCGGGAAGCCCAGCACGTTCACGAAGAGGACCGTCGCCGCGCCGAGCGCGCCGAAGTAGGTCGCCACGACGGTGAGCATCAGCAGGACCGGCGCGAGCAGCGACCGCAGCAGCACGATCAGCACGGCAAGGACGACGAGCAGCACCAGTGGTACTACGGTGCGCAGCCCACCGATCGAGGAGGCGCGCTTGTCGAGGTTGCCGGCCACGGTGCCGCCCACGGCCGCGTCCGCGCCGGGCACGGCGTGCACGGCGTCGCGCAGCGCGCGGATTGTGTCGTAGCTGGCCGGGGTGTCCGGTGCGGCGCGCAGCACGACGTCGACGGCGACCCACCCGGCGGCGCGTTCGGCCGGCCGGGCGCTGTCCACGCCGGGCGTCGCGGTGATGGCGGTGAGCACGGCCTGCTCGTGGTCCTGGCGGGCCAGGACGACGGCGGGGTCGGCGGCGCCGGCCGGGAAGTGCCGTTCGAGGGTGGCGAACCCGTCGAGCGACTCGGCCTGGACGCGGAACTGCTCGGTGCGGCTCAGCCCGATCCGGGCCTCGGCGAGGCCGGCCGACAGCACGGCGAGCACGACCAGGGAGAGCGCGACGATCGCGCGCGGCCGGCGGGTGACCAGGTCGCCGAGGCGCGTCCACACGCCGGTGGGGGCGGCGGCCTGCCCGGGGCGGGGGACGAACGGCCAGAACAGCCCCCGGCCGCAGACGGCCAGGGCGGCGGGCAGGACGGTGAGCCCGAACAGCGCCGCGGTGGCGACGCCGATCGCGCCGGCGACGCCGATCGTCCGGTTGAACGCCGACGGCGCCGCGAGCAGCGTCAGCAGGCCCAGGCAGACCGTGAGCGCGCTGGCGGCGATCACCGGGATCGTGGCGCGGACGCTGCTGCGCAGCGCGTCGCGCCGGTCGTCGTGCCGCCGCAGCTCCTCGCGGTACCGCGCGATGAGCAGCAGGGCGTAGTCGGTGCCGGCGCCGAAGACGAGCACGTCGACGATGCCGGTCGTGGTTTCGTCCAGCGGCAGGCCCGCGGTGCGGCTGAGCAGGGCGAGCAGGCCGTTGACGGCGCCGTCGGCCGCGCCGACGACGGCGAGCGGAACGATCCACAGCCACGGGCTGCGGTACGTCACCAGGAGCAGGGCCGTCACGACGGCGACGGTGACGAGCAGCAGGGTGGTGTTGGCGCCCTGGAACGAGTCGGCGATGTCGGCGGTGAACCCGGCGCCGCCGGTGACCTGCGTGGTGAGGCCGGGCGGCCGGCCGGTGGCGGTGATCGCCCGGAGCTGCTCGATGGTGCCGGCGAGCTCGGCGACCGGGATGCCGGCTCGCAGCGGTACCGCGACCAGCGCCGCCGTACGGTCGTCCGGCCGGACCGGCGGGCTGACCCGGCCGCCCGCGGCGTGGCGGGCGAACGCGGCGGCGTCGGCGGCGATGACCTGCTCGTCGGCCTCGGTCAGCGCGGCGCCGGCGCGGGAGTAGACGACCAGCGCCGGGTTCAGCTCGCCGCTCGGCAGCAGCTTGCGCAGCTCGGCGACGCGGGCGGACTCGGAGCCCTCCGGGAGCGCCTGGGTCACGTTGCGGTTCTCGGCGGCCCCGGCGCCGGACAGCGCGCCGGTGAGCAGCAGCGCTGCCACGAGGATCAGCCAGGCCGTGACCCGGCCGGTCAGCACACGTACCAGCGGTTCCATGCCCGTTCACCGGCTTCCACGCGGGGGGTGCCTCCCGGACAACGTCCGGCAGGAAACATCACGCGCGGAGAGTATCTTGGCAACTGAGATATCTGCGCATCGGCCCTATAGTGGTGGCGTGACGGAGCGGGCCCAGCTGAACAGCGACATCGTGCACGCGCTGCACCTCTACTCGGGGCACGCCCAGCAGATCGGCGACCGCTTCGCGGCGCTGCACCACCTCGGCGCCACGGACCTGCAGGCGCTGATGCTCATCCTGGAGGCCGAGCGGGCCGGGCACCCGCTCACCCCCGGCACCCTCGGCGCGGAGCTGAGCTTCTCGTCCGGGGCGGTCACCGGCCTGATCGACCGACTGGAGGCCGGAGGGCACGTGTACCGCGACCGCGACCCCGCCGACCGCCGCAAGGTCCTGCTGCGCTACGCCGAGCCGGCCGCGGCGATGGCCCGCAGCTTCTTCGCCCCGATCGCCCGCCGCGCCGAGGGCGTGCTGGACCAGTTCACCGAACCGGAGCTGCGAACCGTGCACCGCTTCCTGGCCGCGATGTCCACCGCGATGCGCGAACACCGCGACGAACTGCGCACCGGGGCCGCACGGTAGGCCGCCTACGGCAGCCGAGGGGGCCGGTTCCCCGAAACATATAGTAGAGTGCGCATATGAACATGAGTGACGCACGATGAGCCACGAGCACGAGCACACGGTGACCGCGACCGGCGCGCACCGGCGGACGCTCGCCGCGGTGCTCGGCGTGTCGGCGGTGATCTTCGTCGTCGAGGCCGTGGGCGCGCTGCTGACGGGCAGCCTGGCGCTGCTCGCCGACGCCGGGCACGTGCTCGCCGACGCCGGCGGCGTGGCCCTCGCGCTGGGCGCGACCCTGCTGGCCGCCCGGCCTGCCTCCGGGCGGCGGACCTTCGGCTGGGCCCGCGCCGAGATCCTCGCCGCGGCCGTCAACGGCCTGGTGCTGTGCGGCATCGGCGTCTACGTGTTCGTCGAGGGCGTGCGGCGGCTGTGGCTCGACCAGGCCGACGTCGAACCGGGCGGCATGGCCCTCTTCGGCGTCATCGGCCTGGTCGGCAACCTCGTCGGCGTGGCGCTGCTCTACCGGGCCCGCAACGCCGGCCTGAACCTGCGCGGCGCGTTCCTCGAGGTCGCCACCGACACCGCCACCTCCGTCGGCGTCCTCGTCGCCGCCGGCGTCATCGCCCTGACCGGCTTCACCCGCGCCGACGCGATCGTGTCGATCCTGATCGGCCTGGTCATCGCTCCCCGGGCCGTCCGGCTGCTCAAGGAGGCGGTCGACGTCCTGCTCGAGGCGGCCCCGGCCGGCACCGACCTGGCCCGGATCCGGGCCCACATCATCGAGGTCGAGCACGTCCTCGCCGTGCACGACCTGCACGTGCACACCGTGACCTCCGGCCTGCCCGTCCTCACCGCCCACGTCGTGGTCGACGACTCCTGCTTCCACGACGGGCACGCACCGCGGCTGCTCGACGCGCTCCAGGAGTGCCTGGCCGGCCACTTCGACGTGGCCCACTCGACGTTCCAGCTCGAACCCGCCGGCCACGCGGACCACGAGCACCCCACCCACACCTGACGCCACCGCGCAGCTCGCCTCGCCGGGCCGGTTTAGGCCGGCGCCGGCTCGGTAGAGAGGGCGCAGCGACGGGGGGAGTGCGGATGTTGAAGGGTTTCAAGAACTTCCTGATGCAGGGCGACCTGATCGTGGTCGCGGTGGGCCTGGTCGTGGCCCTGGCCTTCAGTACCTTGATCAAGGCCTTCACCGACAGCGTCGTCACGCCGCTGGTCAACGCCCTGGCCGGCGGCGGGGCGACCGGACAGGGCATCGGCTGGACGGTGAACGGCCAGCGCATCGACCTCGGCGCGTTCATCGGCGCGCTGATCTACTTCGTCATCTTCATGGCCGTCATCTACTTCCTCATCGTGGTGCCGTACCGCGCCTACATGAAGAAGCGCGGCAAGACCGTGTTCGGCGACCCGCCGCCGACCAGGACCTGCCCGAGCTGCAAGATGGACGACGTCCCGGTGGCGGCGGTCCGCTGCCCGCACTGCACCAGCGACCTCGCCGCCGTCTGAGTCACGGGCTGTTGACGGAGTGCAGCACCAGGTCGCGGCGGGTGACGCCCGGGCCGGGGTCGACCAGCGTGAGCCGGTAGTGGCCGGTGCGGCTCGGCATGTCGACCGGGACCCGGTGGTCCGCCGGCAGGCGCAGCCCGGGGGAGCGCAGCGCCGCCGGCCCCGGCGCCGAGGCCTCGCAGTCGCCGCTGACGCCGAGGCACACGAAGACGTCGATGCGGGAGCTGTTGTACAGCACGAGGTGCCCGCCGCTGCGGGTGCTGAACGCGGGCCGGGCGAAGCCGTCGTCGCGCACCTCGAGCATCGGCCGCGGGAGGTACAAGCTCATCGCAAGGATCGCGATGATCACGACCATCAGCCCCGCGGCGGCGAACGCCCGGGAGTCATCCGCCCACCACCACCGGGCGAGGCACAGCAGCCCGGCGGCGACGAGCACGGCCACGGCGATGAGGAAGCGGCGCTGCCGGCCCGCAGTGACGAACGGCCCGGTCCCCGCGTCGGGCGGCCGGATCCAGTCCACGCCGAGCAGGGACCCGGCCCCGACGGCCAGCACGGCGAGGCCGGCCGCGACCAGCAGGCCGAGGCCGAAGCGAGAGTCCTCCACGCATCGATGATATTGGACCTGCGTCACGATCCAGCGCGCCTGGCGCCGCGTCATCACCATCATCGACAGGTCCGTGGTCTGGTCCGACTGACGGCACGAACGGGTCATGTATGTGACGGCATGATCGCGGCGGGTGGCTGACGCTGTCCGGGCAACATCTTGCCTTCTTCAGGAGACAGCAATCATGCGATCCACCTATAAAGTTTTCGCGTACCTGGTCGCCGCCGGGGTGCTGGTGCAAGTGGCCAGCGTGGCGTTCGCCTGGTTCACCGTCATCCAGGACATCGACGCCGGCGGTGTCTTCGACAAGAACGTCGGGCCCAACCCCGGGCACCTGACGCACGCCATCGGCGGCATGGCCGTCGTCCCGCTCGTCGCGCTGCTCTTCCTCATCATTTCGTTCTTCGCGAAGGTGCCCGGCGGCGTGAAGTGGGCCGGCATCACGTTCGGGCTGACGGCGCTGCAGGTGGCGCTGGCGTTCGTCGCCTTCAGCGCGCCCGTGGTCGGCACGCTGCACGGCCTCAACGCCTTCGCGCTGCTCGCCGTCGCCGTCATCGCCGGGCACCGGGTGCAGCGGGTCGTCACGGCGCCCGCGCCGCAGCCGGTCGCCGTCTGAGCGGTGCGACGCAGACACCTCAGGGCCGCCGTCCCCGTCACGGCGGCCCTGGCCATCCTGAGCCCGCTCGGGTGGTGGTGGCAGGACAGCCTGATGCCGGACACCTACTCGATCATGGACATGGGCTACACCGACTACGGCGGCGGGGCCAGCCACGAGGGCATGCACCACGGCGGTACGGCCGTCACCGCCCTCACCGGACCGCGCGACCGGCCCGCCGACGTGTCCGTCACGCTGGTGGCCCGGGCCGAGCGGATCCAGCTCCCCGACGGGCGCAGCGTGGCCGGGTACACCCTCAACCACACCTCGCCCGGCCCCGAGCTGCGGGCACAGCAGGGGCAGCTGGTCGAGGTACGCCTGGTCAACGAGTCGGTGCCGGACGGCGTCACCCTGCACTGGCACGGCTACGACGTGCCGAACGCCGAGGACGGCGTGGCCGGCGTGACCCAGGACGCGGTCGCGCGGGGCGAGGAGCACGTCTACCGCTTCGTCGCCGCCGACGCGGGCACCTACTGGTACCACTCCCATCAGGTCTCGCACGAGCAGGTGCGGCTCGGCCTGTTCGGCGCGCTCGTCGTCAGCCCGCCGGCGGACGGACGGTCCACTGTGGACACTGTGGAAAGCGTCGCCCTGGTGCACACCTACGCCGGCCGCCGCACGATCGCCGGCAGTCCCGGCGAGACCAGGGTCACCGCGGCCCCGGGCGGCACCGTGCGGGTCCGCCTGGTCAACACCGACCAGGGCACGCTGCGGGCCTGGGTGTCGGGCGCGCCCTACCGGGTCGTCGCGGTCGACGGCCACGAGGTCACGGCGCCACCGCCGGTCACGGCCGCGGCGATCGTCCTGGCCGCCGGTGCCCGGGCCGATGTGGAGTTTGCGGTACCGCAGTCAGGCGCGGTCCGCGTCGACGTCGGCGCGGGCACCGCGCTCGTGGTAGGCCCCGACGGCGCGACGGCCCCGGCGGACCCGGAGCCCCGAACGGCGGTCGACCTGCTGTCGTACGGCGCACCGGCCCCGCTCGGCTTCGACCCGGCCGCGGCGACCCGCCGGTTCGAGTACGCCATCGGCCGCCGCCCCGGCTTCCTCGACGGCCGCCCGGGCCTGTGGTGGACGATCAACGGCCACCTGTACCCCGACGTGCCGATGTTCATGGTCAGTACGGGGGAGGTGGTCCGGATGAGCATCGCCAACGACAGCGGCGAGACGCACCCGATGCACCTGCACGGCCACCACGCGGTGGTGCTGAGCCGCAACGGCACGCCGGCCACCGGCAGCCCGTGGTGGACGGACTCGCTGGAGGTCGCGGACGGCGAGCGGTACGAGATCGCGTTCGTCGCCGACAACCCGGGCGTGTGGGTGGACCACTGCCACAACCTGGACCACGCGGCCGAGGGCCTGCTGGCCCACCTGTCGTACGTGGGCGTCACCACCCCGTACCGCATCGGCGAGCACCACAACCACCCCGAGTGACGCCGGTCGGACCGGCGCCGGGCCCGCACCAGCGGACCCGGCGCCGGCCGGCGGGCTACAGGGCCAGCGGCTCGACCCAGATGTTGCGGTAGAACAGGTTGGCGCCCGGGTCGCCGTGGTCCTGGAGGCGGATGCGGCCGGCGGCCGGGCCCTCCGCGGCGCCGGCGCCGGTCGGGCCGTCGATCGCCACGTTGTTGTGCACCGTCACGCCGTTCCACACGACCGTGACGCGGGCGTTCTCCGTCTTGGTCCCGGAGGCGTTGTACCGGGCCGCGCGGAACGTCACGTCGTAGGTCTGCCACGTCTGCGGGGCCGTGGCCGCATTGCTCGTCGGCGCGATCTTGTTGTAGATCGAGGCGCACTCGTCGATGCCGATCGACGTGTCGCCGTACGAGTCGAGCACCTGCAGCTCGTAGCGGTCCTGCAGGTAGATCCCGCTGTTCGCGCGGGCCTGGCCGGTCACCTCCGGCGGGAGGTTCGGCAGCCAGAACTCGATGTGCAGCCGGAAGTCGCCGAACGCCTCCTTGCTGCGGATGTCGCCGCCGAGCACCTCGGCGCCGCCGTTGCCCAGCGGCCACGTCGCGGCGCCGCCCGCGGTCTGCTCGAAGTTGTCGAGGTTCGCGCCGTCGAAGAGCACGACGCGGCCCGGGTTCGGCCCGGCGGAGCTGTAGGCCTCCAGCTCGTAGATGCGCGCGGCGGCGTTGCCGTCGCTGGCCGGGGTGGTGACGTTGAGCCGCAGGTACCTGGCCTGCGTCGCGGCGAAGTCGTGCGTGGTGCTGCTCAGCGTGTTGCCGGTGACGGTCGCGACGGTCGTCCACGCCGTACCGTTGGTGCTCACCTGGACATTGAAGTCTCTCGTGTTCCAGGCGCCGTTCTCGCCGCCGGCGCCGGCGTGCTTGAGCACGACGCGGGAGACCGTCTGGCTCACGCCGAGATCGACCTGCAGCCATTTCGAGGCGCCGAGCGAGCACCACTTGTCGGTGTTGCCGCCCGACACGCTGCCGTTGACCGCCTTGGCGGCGGCCTCCGTGGTGGCGCACGAACTGTCGGCGGTGGCGGCCTTGTTGAGCGCGAGGTTGCCGGCGGTGGTGGTGCCGCCGTACACCTCCAGCTCGTAGATGCGGGCGGCGGCGTTGCCGTCGCTGGCCGGGGTGGTGACGTTGACCCGCACGTAGCGGGCCGGCACCGGGGCGAGGTTGTGCGTCGTGACACTGGCGGTGTTGCCGGTGACGGTCGCCACGGTGGTCCAGGTCGTACCGTTGGTGCTCACCTGGATGTTGAAGTCCCTCGTGTTCCAGGCGGTGTTCTCGCCGCCCGCGCCGGCGTGCTGCAGTACCACCCGATTCACCGTCTGGGTGGAGCCGAGGTCGGTCTGCAGCCACTTCGACGCGCCCTGCGAGCACCACTTGTCGAGGTTGCCGTTGTTGGCGGTGCCGTTGACGGCGCGGGCCGCGACCTCCGACGTGGAGCAGCTGCTGTCGGACGTGGCCGGGCGGCCGAGCGCGAGGTTGACCGGCGGGGTCTGGCCGGGGATGGCGTTGAGCGTGTACCAGGCCTCGGTGCTCCACAGCGACTGGCCGTTGGCGGCCGCGAACGGCCGGGGCGAGCGGACGTGCACGACGCGGCCGGCCTTGAGGCCGCTGATGACCAGGTTGACCTTCTTGCCGTCGGCGGAGAGCGTCGCCGAGGTCAGCGAGAGGGTCTCCTCGTCGATCTTCGGCCCGCCGTAGGCGGCGGTCGGCACGTAGCGCCACTGCTTGACGCGGTACTTCGAGGCGAGCGCGGTGGCAGTGGCGGCCGACAGCGGCTGGGTGTACTCGAGCTCGAAGCCGGTCGATGTCGCCCGCATCGCGAGCAGATCGAAGTGGTTCGTCCCGTTGGGCGTCAGCTTCTGCAGGCCGTAGAGCAGCTTGCCGCTCTGGCCCCAGTTGCCGCCGGCGCCGAGGCCGCCGACGTAGACGGCGCCGTCGGGGCCGAGGGCGACCTCCGAGACGCCGGCCTCCAGGCCCTGGGTCAGCCGGAAGTACGCGCCCTGGTACTCGCCGTTGATCTTCTCGACGAAGGCGCGCTGCAGGCCGCCGTACGTGACGTCGCCGACCAGGAACTGCCCGGCGTACAGGCCGCTGGGCATGTACAGCGGGGTGCTGGGCGAGTTGCCGATCTCGTTCTGCGGCATCCACATGACCGGCTGGGTCGTCGGGGCGTTGTCGAACGGGCCCTGCGGGTTGAGGTAGTGGTTGAAGAAGCGGCCCTGCTTGATGTGCACCAGCTTCGAGGCCGGCTGGTAGCCGCCCTGGTTGTCGGTGACGAAGAGGCCGTTCTCCGGGCCCCAGCCGATGCCGTGCGGCGTGCGCAGGCCGCCGGCGACGTACGAGATGGCCCCGGTGCTCGCGTCGATCTTGATCGTGGTGCCCCGGTTGGCGATCGGCTGCGGGTTGGTGGTGTTCCCGCCGTAGTTGATCGACACCGACAGGTTCACGTAGAAGAACCCGTCCTGGTACAGCAGGCCGAACGCGAACTCGTGGAAGTTGCCGCCGTACGGCCAGGTCGCCACCGTCTGGTACTGGTCGGCGACCTCGTCGCCGGTGGTGTCGACCAGCCGGGTGAGGCGCTGCTTCTCCGAGACGTACACGACGCCGTCGACCACCTTGAGGCCCATCGGCTCCTTGAGGGCGCTCGCGATCCGCTTCGTCGTGACGTTCCCCGTGGTACCGCCGGTGCCGGACAGGATGAACACCTCGCCGTCCTGCGACGTGCCGGACTGGTCCTCCCCGCCCCAGGTGGAGATCACGAGCCGGCCGTCGGGCAGCCAGTCCATGCCGGTCACCTTGGGCTGGAACCCGGCCGGGCGCAGGTTGGTCAGCGTGAAGTTCGGGTGCACCGCGGTCAGCGGCAGCCCGTCGCCCGGCGAGTCGCCGGCCGTCTCGCACTCCTTGCGCCCGGGCGCGGTGACCCGCACGACCCCGGCGTCGGTACTGAGCACGCTGTTGGGCACGGTGACGAACGACGTCGCGCCCGGCGGCTGCCACTGCAGGGTGAGCTGCTGGCCGCCGCCCGCCTCGAAGAAGTCGATGTGCAGCGAGTGGTACCCCGTGCCGAGCGCGACCGAGCCGTCCTTGGCTGTCGCGCCGTGCAGGCCGTCGTTGTTGATGACGACGCTGTCGTCGACGATCAGGCGGGAGCCGTCGTCGCTGATGAGCCGGAACGCGTACGTGCCGGCCGTCGCGATGCTGATGTTGCCGATGGCCTGGGTGTAGAAGTTGTCCTCCTGGCCGAAGTCGGCGGCCGTCGTCCAGTTGATCGTCGGCATCAGCTTGTCGACGTTGGGCGTCTGGGCCGGCTTGAGGTTGCAGAGGTTGCTGAGGGCGGTCTGCAGGTCGAAGGTGCGCAGGGTGATGCCGGGCTCCTGCGCCGGCGGCGCGGCCGCGGCACCGCCGGCGGTGAGCAGCGAGGCGGACAGGGCGAGCGCGGAGGCGAGGGCACCCGTGATCGGGATACGCGCACGCCTGAGCGGGACGGACACGATTCCTCCAGGGGGAGCGGGGACAGCGATGCCGCCGCTCGTCGCGGCGCGCCCGGGACCACGGCAACATCACTGTCGATGTCCTGCGGTTGGCCCGGCACGCCGATGCCTGGCGGAGCCAAATGTAGGGCTCTTTTATTTGAATGTCTAGATGTATCGCTGGATGGCACCGAACTTTCGGTCGCCGTGGACGAAAGAATTTAAGGTCGGCGCGGGCCGGAACCGGCCGGTTGATCCGGTACGGGGGAGTGGCCGTTCGGCCGCTGCTGACGTTGGGCGCGGCGGCGTACACCTCAGGCTGAGCACGCGGAGGTGCGAGATGGCCGGATACGTCAACGCGGACAACGGCGGATGGACCGAGCTGCGGGTTCACGGCGTCTCCGGTACCCCACCGACGAGCATGCTCGGCCACCCGCACGTCGCGCGGGTGTCCGGCGACGCCCAGGCGGGCTGCTACCGGCGCCGGTGGGAGTCGAAGCTGGTCAGCGCCGACACCGAGGAGCGGCGCCTCGAGGCGTACTCCTGGGGCGGGCTCACCGCCGGCGGCGGCAGCCGCGCGCTGTGGCTGCTGCTGACGCCCTTCCTGCTCGTCAACGTGGCGTTCTGGGCCCGGCCGGACACCGGCCCGCGGCCCGGCCGGCTCGCCGGCGCGGCGGGTCGGGCCGGTGCGGCGATCCAGCGGCTGTTCGCCCTGTCCATCACGCTGGTGGCCGCGATCGCCGCCGTGGCGGCCTCGATGGACCTCATCGGCTGGCAGTGCATCCGGCCCGACGGCCGGTCCTGCACGGACCGGGTGTCGTGGCTGGGCTTCCTCACCTGGCACTGGCTGGACTCCCCGGGCCGCCGGCTGGCGCTGACCGCGCTGTTCCCGCTGGCCGCGATCGGACTGCTGTGGTGGCTGGCCAACAAGACCTGGCGGGAGACCGAGGCCGTGCGGGTGCCGGCGGCCACGCCGGGCACGGACCAGCCGGCGACCCTGCTGGAGGACCGCCGCCTGTGGAACGGGACGGGCCCGGTGCGCCGGCTCCGGGCGGTCCACGTCACCGCCTGGCTGGCCGTCGTCGGGATCTTCCTCCTGACGCCGTTCGCGCGTCACTGGCCCACGCTGCACGGCCGCTTCCCAGCCGCGGAGGTGCTGCTCGCCGGTTCGCTCGTACTGCTCGCCGCGTCCGTCGTCCTGGCGTGTCTGCCGTCGATGACCGACCGTCCGCGACCGGACCAGGACGACGAGCCCGACCACCGGCGGTGGGACCTGTACCGGACGCTGCCGCTCATCGCGCTGGCCGTCGACGTGGCGGCGCTGGTCGTGCTGTGGCTGCCGGGGCTCTCCCGGCCGGACCCGACGCCCGGCGCGCCGCGCGCGCCGCTGCCCTGGCTCGCCACCACCGTGGAGTTCGTGGCCGGCGCGCAGCTCGTGCTCCTCGTCGCCGCGGCGGTGGCGGTCGCGGCGATGCGGCGGCGCACGCCGGCCGCCGCGGACGGGCCGCAGCCCCCCGCCGGCCGCCCGGTCGCCGCGCCGCCCGCCTGGTACGGCCTCGGCACGGTCGTGTTCATGATGCTCGGCGGCGCGCTGGCCGCCGCCTACGCCGCGGCGCTCGTGCTGACCGTGGCGCACGCGGTCGGCAAGCCCCAGACCGCCGACCGCGGCGTGGACCCGTTCGTCGTCGCGATGCCGTACTTCTGGGCCGCCGCGCTCAGCGTGCCGGTCGCCGTGCTCGTCGTCGTCCTCGCCGTCGTCGGATGGGTCCGCATCCGGCGCGGCACCACGGCGATGATGGCCGACGTCCGGTCGGCCTACCCGGCGACCGACGACGATCCGCGCCGCACCCGTGCGATCGCCGGCATCTGGGCCCGGGCATTCGTCGGCGACACCGGCCGCAGCGTCGCCGGCATCTTCGTCGCGGTGCTCGCGGCACTGGTCACCGCCGCCGCGGTCCTGTACCTCCGCGACGCGAACCTGATCTCCGTCCACGCGCCGTGGATGGTCAACGTCGGCGACATCCTCATCGGCGCGTTCGCCGCCGGGCTGCTGTACGTCGGCCGCCAGACCTACCGCAACCCCCGGTTCCGCAGATCCGTCGGCGTGCTGTGGGACCTCGGCACCTTCTGGCCCCGCGCCACCCACCCGCTCGCGCCGCCGTGCTACGCCGAACGCGCCGTCCCGGACCTCCTGACCCGCATCCGCCACCTCGGCCGGCACGGCCGCGTCCTGCTGTCCTGCCACTCGCAGGGCACCGTCATCGGCCTGGCCGTCGTCATGCAGCTGACGTACGACGAGAGCCGCAGCGTCGGCCTGCTCACCTACGGCAGCCCGCTGCGCCGGCTCTACGCCCGCTTCTTCCCGGCGTACTTCAACCTGCCGGCCCTGCTGCACGCCGGCGCATACTTGCACGGCCCGCCGCCCGACATCACCGACCAGGCCCGCCGCCGCTGGCCGTGGCGCAACCTGTACCGCCCGAGCGACCCGATCGGCGGGCCGATCTTCATGACCTACCCGCTGACCGACAACGACAACAACGACGTCGACCGCGCCGTCCTCGACCCGCGCTTCGCCCGGCCGGACGGCGACAACTCCTACCCGGTGTCGTTCGGCCACAGCGGCTACCCGGACGACCCGACCTACCCGGCCTCAGTCAACGTCATCGAACAGCTCCGCACCGCCGAGCCGCAGTCGACGCTGGTCGAATCGGCGACGGACTAGGGCCTAGGTACGCAGGATCTCCTGGAGGGCGTCGGGCACCGGCCGCTTGCCCGAACCGTCGGGTGCCACCGACACGTACACGATCTTCGCGGTGCAGGTCTCCTCGCCGCCGCGGCGCACCGAGAAGTGGAGGTCGAAGCTGGTGGTGCCGATCCGGCCAGGACGGACCGCGATCTCGACCGCCTCGCCCCAGCGGACGCCGGCCCGCCAGTCGATCTCCGACCGGACCAGCTGGAAGTCCAGGCCCTCGCGCACCAGCGTCGCGGCGTCCAGCCCGTGGTGGGCGAGGAAGCCCGACATGGCCTCGTCGAACCACGTCAGGTACCAGGCGTTGAACACCACACCCTGCTGGTCGACCTCGAAGTACCGCGCCTTCCAGGGCATCACGAACCCATCCGCGTCCAGCACCGTGGCGGCGTCCCTCCTGCACGATCCGACGAGCGGGCGGTGTGGAGCATAACGTTCGGGCAACGGGGCAGCCGGCGGCGCCGGGCGGTCCGATCATGGGCACATGGACCGCACCCCCGGCATGCGGCACGCCGCCGTCGCGATCTGCTGGCTGACCCACCCGGTCACCGTCGGCGCCGTCGCGCTGCTGCTGGTCAACGACCACCTGCTGAAGGCGGCGTACCCCGGCCCGGTCACCGGGAAGCTGAGTGACGTCGCCGGGCTCGCCTTCGCCCCGGCGCTGGTCGCGGCGGTGCTGTGCCTGCTGGTGCCGCGGGTGCCGGCCCGGGTGGCCGCCGCCGCCGGGCTGGCCGGCACCGGGCTCGCGTTCACCTGGGTGAAGGCCACGACGGCCGGCGCCGAGGCCGCATCGGCGGCGTGGAGCCTGCTGCGCCCGTCGGCGGTGCTCGCCGACGTGACCGACCTCGCCGCGCTGCCCGCCCTCGCGATCGCCTGGTGGACCTGGACCCGGGTACGCACGGCTGAGCTGCCGGAGACGTGGACCCGTACCGTGCGCGCCCTGCTGGTGCTGCCGGCGGCGCTGGTCGCGGTCGCCGCCACCAGCGCACCGTTCTACCCGGCCGCCGGGCGGGTCGACGTGGTCGACGGCCGGGCCGTGGTCGGCGTCTACGACGGCTACCACGCGACGAACGCCGACCTGGCCGACGAGGTGCGGCCGTACTCGTGGCTGTCGACGACCGACGGCCGGACCTGGGTGGAGGAACCCGCCCCGGCACAGGCACCGTCACCTCGCCGGACGCAGGCGTGCGTGCCGGACACGCCGGCGCACTGCTACCGCGTGGTGCCCGGGCGGATGGCCGTCGAGGAGACCGTTGACGGTGGCCGCACCTGGCGGCTGTCGTGGGAGGTCTCGGAGGGCCGGCGGCAGTTCCTGGTCCGGCAGTACGACGACCTCGCCACAAGCGGGATCGATCTGAGCTCGGCCGAGCTGGCCGTGCTGCCGGTCGCCGGCGGCCACCTCGTGCTCGTCGCCAACCGCCGCGACGGCGTCGCCGTCCGGTACGCCGACGGGACCTGGCAGCGGGTGGGCATGCCGAGCGACACCGGCCCGCCGCGGGTCGAGCCGCTCGTGGCGCCGGGGCAGCACGTCCTGCTGGAGCTGCTGCTGGCCGGGACGGCGGTGCCCGTCCTCGTCAGCATCACGGTGCTGCCGGTGCTGACCCGCCGGCGGCGGCTCGCGGCGGGAGCGGCCGGGCTGACCGTGCTCGGCGCGCTCGCGCTCATGCTCGGGATCACCAGCGGGACCGTGCTCACCATGTTCTACGGTGTGCCGCTCGCGTTGGCCGGTCTCGTCTGGTGCCTGGCAACGGTCGCCGATGATCGGGGCCTGCGGTGGTGGCATCTGGCCGGCGTGCTGTGTGTGGCCCTGGCGACGGGGATCGGCATCGGATGGCCGTTCTACGGCTGGTCTGGCGGAAACCCGGACGGCTACGGTACCGCGTCCGGGATCGCCCTCGTGGTGGCGCTCGGCGGCCTGGCGATCTGCGCGGCGATCACGGTGGCCGCCCGGCTCCGCGGCCCGCGGCCGGTACCACCCGGGCCCGAGCACCTGTGGCGCGACGGTCAGACGCCGAGCTCGTCGCAGAGCGCCTCGTAACGGTCGAGCTCCTCGGGCGGGTGCCGGTGCGCGCCCAGCCCGACGGTGTCGAACTCGTCGAGGCCGCCCCGGCGCTCGACGCCGAGCTCCCGCAGCGCCGCGTTGATCCGCTCGACGCCGCCGACCCGCCGCCCACCGGCGAACACGCACGCCCACTGGTCGCCGACGCCGCCGAAGTAGTCCGTCATGACGAGCGCGAACGGCCCCGTGGCCAGGGCGGCGGCGAGGCGCAGGACGACGCCCTCGCGCGGGAAGACGACCGGGAAGGACGCCGGCACGTCGAGGGCCGCCGTCTCGCCCAGCCGCGCCTGCCAGTACGCCGTGAAATAGTGCGTGACCGGCACGAGCCACCGGCCCTCGCCCAGGGGCACCGGCTCGACGCCCCACCCGGCGGCGGCCGCCGGGTCGGGCTCGCCGGTGACGATCAGCGCGGTGATGTGGTGGCCCACGGGCGCAACGGTACCGCCGCCGCGCCGCCGGGGGACTCCTGTCGATGGGACCGATCGACGGATGCGAACGCGATGGGGCAGCGAACGCAAGGCCCCACCCCGTAATCTGTCGAGAAGTGGTACCACCGGAGCCATCCTTCCGACCGGACGGTAGGCTGTCGGCGGATCGAGTTGTTTCATGAGGGAGGCCGCAGATGGCTCGTGCGACGTCCGCCCGGGGGGAGTCGACCCGGCGCCGGCAGCGCTGGCCCGACGGCTACGACCCGGAGAACACCCGCCGCTCGCTCATCACCAGCGCGCTCGAGCTGTTCGAGCGCAGCGGCTTCGACCGCACATCGGTGCAGGAGATCGCCGATCAGGCGCACCTGACGAAGGGCGCGTTCTACCACCACTTCGAGAGCAAGGACGACCTTCTGCGCCACATCCAGGAGGAGTACCTCGAGGCGCAGCTGACGGCGATCCAGCAGATCGAGGCGGGCAGTGACGACCCGAAGGTCCGCGTGGCCGAGCTCATCCGCTTCAGCCTGCGCAGCGTCGCCGAGTACCGGGCGCACGTGACGATCTTCTACCAGGAGCGCCGCTACCTGACCGGCGAGCTGTTCGCCGAGGTGACCCGCAAGCGCGACCTGGTCGAGGCGGCCTTCGCCGGCATGATCCAGGACGGGGTGACCAAGGGCGTCCTGCGCGCCGACGTCGACGCCAGGATCGCCACGTTCGGCCTGGTGGGAATGTGCGCCTGGGCGTACCAGTGGCTCAACATGGCCGGCCCGCTGAGCGTGGAGGAGGTGGCCCGCCAGTTCAGCGCGATGGTCCTGGAGGGCCTGGCCGCCTAGCCGTTGAGCAGCTGGCGGGCCATCACGATGCGCTGGATCTGGTTGGTGCCCTCGTAGATCTGGGTGATCTTGGCGTCGCGCATCATGCGCTCCAGCGGGAAGTCCTTCGTGTAGCCGTAGCCGCCCAGCAGCTGGACCGCGTCCGTCGTGATCGCCATCGCTGCGTCGGAGGCGAAGCACTTCGCGGCGGCGCCGAAGTACGTCAGGTCGGGGGCGTTGCGCTCCGAGCGGTCGGCGGCGGCGTAGGTGAGCTGGCGGGCCGCCTCCAGCTTCATGCCCATGTCGGCCAGCATGAACTGGATGCCCTGGA
>NZ_JBEXCY010000199.1:0-21419 GCF_040605515.1 Dactylosporangium sp. NPDC005572
ATCAGGACCACCGTCCTCCAATCCGTTCGCGCGTGCCCTCTGGACACGCAGTAGTTCGCCCAGCCCCGTAGCGCCCGGCCAAGGGTTTGCAGGACTTCGTCCAGGTCGCGGTGCAGAGTTGATCTGTTCTTGGTGCACTCACGTGTCCGGTCCCGCGTGGCCTGCATGGCCTTGCGGGACGGGTGGGTGAACACGTAGGTCTTCGACGTTCCTCGTTTGGTGCGGCGCACGATGGTGTGCCCAAGAAAAGTCACCGGTTTCAAGGGGTCGTCGTGCACGACGCGGGTCTTGTCGGTGACCAGGCGGAGCCCGAGTGGGGCGATGACCTGGGCGATGTCGTCGAGCAGCGTTTCGGCGTGGTGCTGGTGCCCTTTGACCAACACGACGAAATCGTCGGCGTCCCGCGAGCCCCCGTCCGGGAACCTGCAGGTCTGTGGGAAACAGTTCTGGCTCGGCCCCGCCCGCTCCGGCCTCACGCTGACCTTCTGGGCCGATACCGACGTCATCCACCTCCTCGCCGCCGGCACCCGACTCAAATCCGTGCGCTCCCACCTATCCGTCACCGACCTGGCTGCCCTGCTCCGGGACGGGGGCCGCCTGGCCGGCCCCTCACCCCTGCCCACCGCCGGCGACGGTGATCCGGTCGGCGCGGTCGAGGTCGACCGCACCGTCAACGCCACCGGCAGCGTTTCCCTCGATCAGCACCTGGTTCTGGCCGCCGAAATTCTCGCCGGCCGCCGCGTCAGCGTCCGCGTCGACCAGCAAACCCTGATGTTCTTCGACCTGGACACCCGGGAACTGCTGCGCACCCGCCCCAACCCGCTAACCCTTGCCGAGATCGGCCGGCTGCGGTCCGCCCGCCCAGCCGGGCCACCACCCCAGCACCGCACCGACCCCGTCACCGTCCTGCGCCGGGCCTCCAACAGCGGCGTGGTCATGGTCGTCGGTCAGAAGGTCGCCCTCGGCCGCATCCACGCTGGCAAGACCATCGCCATCACCGACACCCAGCTGGCCATCCACTGCGACGACGGCACCCGCACCATCCGACGCACCACCGACCACCCCGTGCGCAACATCAAAGCCAACCGACCGCGCAAGGTTGACCTGGCAAGCGCTAACGGATGAGCTCCACTCAGGTTTCGACCTCTCCCCGCCACGTCTTGAGCGTCAGGACCTGGCCGTCGAAGTCCAGTCGAAGTCCAAACACCTCGTTGACCTCGTTGCGAATCGATCCCACCCGTAAGGGGCCGCGCGATCAATGCGGCGAACGGCGACTCAGTCGACGCATCCCGCGACACCCAACGCCCACCGTCATAGTCGTAGTCGTAGGGGGCCAGCCATGTGTCGTCGTTCGGGTCGGTCTCCACGGCCTCGAGGGACCAGTCGGCCCGGCCGGCGAGGAAGAGGCCTCGACCGTCATCGAACACAAGCTGCACCGGACCAACACTGAGATCGTCGGGCTCGCCCGGCCAGTGCCAGGCAAGCCGCACGACCTTCACCAGGCTGCGACCGATCAGCGCGTCCACTCGTACCCTTCCCCGCCGGAGCACACAGCCAAATCCAGCGATCAGACCGAACACGCAAACACCGTGCCACACCCGCTTCGGCGGCACGACCACGTTAGGCTCGTCCAACCAGGAACCTAGGCCGCCCGTCCAGCATCACCTGGGACGGATTCGTCAAGCATCAGGTGGGACTCGACACAGGAAGCGCAGGAAGCGCAGGATGTCCGGTCTCGGGACTTGCGTGACACATCGGTATCAGGACCTGCGTGACAATGCGCCGAGTGTTGGTGCAGCTGCGGATCTGACACGATCGTCAGACGGACTGGATGGCGGCCCAGACGAGCTTGAGACAGATCCTCTGGGAATGGGACCCGATCGGCGTGGCGGACTTCGCGCCGGACGACGAGTACGACTGCATGATCGGACCACTACACAGCAAGTTGAACGCCGGCGCCGACCGATCAGAGATTGGCGGATTCCTGCGACACGAACTCGAAGCCCACTTCGGTCTGGATCCCGTGCACCAGGACGTTGACCCTCTGTCTGATCGGCTCGTTACGTGGTGGGCCGCGGCCATGTCTGCGCTGAACACTCCAGATACGCCGAGGCCTTGTCCAGCATGTGGCGCTAGCCCGGACCAATCCACTGATCCAGAGAACATGCAGCGGAGCGTGTGTTACTGCGGTCATCCCCGCTACTACGACTACAAGCACACGGACGGGACCTGCCCGTGCCTCGCGTCGTCTGATCGCCGCCGCCTCTGACTCCGCATCATCGCCATCCCGGAGCTGAAAGGCCCCGCCGACGGGATCTGGGCATTTAGGCACGTCAGGCAACGGTCTGGTCTGCAAAGTCCGAACCCGCGCGGCGCAGAACGAGCTAACGCTCGGCCCGTGGCGGGCTACCCTCCACACAAATCGTCTAGCCAGACGTGTCACTCATGTCCCGAGACAGATCCGTCATGCACATCCTGAGACTTGACATCAAGAAGCGCAGGAAGCGCAGCGTCGGTCGCACTTACGGCGTCGGCACCTCGGAAGTCTTCGGCCACGCCTCTCGATGCGCAAGACCGGATTCCTGACCTCCGCAAGGGGTCGTCAGCGCAGGCTGGGCAAGCCGGCTGCCAGCGCCGCCAACGCACGGGGATAGGTCGTAGCGAACACGATCCTGCCGTGCTGGAGTTCGGTGTCCAGCGCGTAGATGGAGCGGACCTTCGGCGGGGGGTTGGCGACCACCCAGACCGCCGAGGCGAGCATCACCGCGGCGTCGAGCAGTTCCCTCGTCTCCGCCCGGTTCAGCACGCTCTGCCGGGCGGCGACGTGCTCGGCCAAGGTGTCGATCAGCGTCGAGCGGGTTCGTTTGAACTCGAGCGCGACCTCAATGCTGACGTTGTCCTCCAGGTTCGTGAACGCCTGGCTGAACAGCTCGCAGGTCAGCGGCCGCTCCACCAGGGACGCGGACACCAGGTCCACCACCTCGGGCAACGGCCGGACGGTGTCGATCCGGGCGATGAGCGTACCGACCCATTCGCGCCACTGCCGGATCGTCAGTTCCAGGAAGATCTCCTCCCTGGTCCCGAAGTAGCGCAGGACGTTGGACTTGCCCAGCCCGACGGCGGCGCCGAGCTTGGCGAGCGTGACCGTCCGCACCCCGTCGCGGCGGGTGAGTTCCTCGGCGGCGATCAGGATGGCCGCACGGCGATGTGCCTTCGCCTCCGCGCTGCGGGCGCGCCGGAAGGTGGCTTGCGGAACCAGGTCGCGGATCTGGTCGGGGTGCCCGGACATCGGACACCACGTTACCGGTACGCGATCCCTTTGCTAAGGAATCTCGTTCCGTTAAGTTGGTCGAGGCACCCCTCGGTCGAGCCGCGGGTGAGCCTCCTCGACGCACTGCGTGAGCACCTCGGACTGACCGGCCCGAAGAAGGGTTGCAACCAGGGCGCCTGCGGAGCGTACACGGTCCTGGTTGACGGCTGGCGATCGTCAGCTGCCTGGGCCTGGCCGTGCAGTACGCCGGCCGGGAGATCACCACGATCGAGGGCCTGGCCGCGGACGGCGCCGCGCACCCGCTCCAGGCGGCCTTCATCCGGCACGACGGCTTCCAGTGCGGTTACTGCACCCCGGGACAGATCTGCTCCGCGGTCGGCATGCTCGCCGAGCACCGCGCCGGCACGCCGCCGCGGTCTACCCCGCCGTGCTCGATGAGCTGGTCCCGTCCGCGTGGCATCACGTCGAGCGGTGCGCCAACAATCCGATCGAGGCTGATCACAGTCGACTGGAGGAACGGTTGAGACCGATGCGCGGCCTACGAACGGACACGACAGCGCACGTGATCATCGCCGGATACGCCTTCATGCAGAAGCTCCGCCGCGCACACTACAAACCCGGCGCCGACACTCCACGCGGGCTCCGCGTCGCCGCAGCGTTTACTGCGCTCGCCGCTGCGATCTGAAGACCGCCGGCGCCCGCTTCAACGCGCCCGCCGATCAGCGAACGCAACAGCGTGCCCTGACTGATCGCGACGGCGTCGGCCACGATCCTGCCGCCCGCCGGCCCACCGGGCCAACCACCGCCAGGGGTAGGCCCTGACCGCCGGCGCGACCCTGGTCGGGGTCCATACCGGATACTTCAGCAGGGCCGCCGGGATCGTGATGCTGTACCTGACGCCCGATATCTTCGCCCGCAGCAACGCGATGAAGAACGCCCTGCTCGGATTGGACAAACGCCGTCGCGGCGATTGCGCACGCGTTGTTCGGCCCGGTGCACTGGCCCGCGATGGTGCCACTGGCGATCGACGCCTTCGTCGGCGGCCGGTTCGGGCCGGTCCTCGTCCGGCACTCGCCACCCGAGGTACTGCGGCTGCTCATCGCCGCGCTGGGCCTCGTGCTCGCCGCCACGCTCGGCTGGCAAGCCCACCACTGAGCCGCACCTCCGCCAGCACCTGCACCGGACCTACACCGGTCGGGCGGGGCCACCGGCCGAAGGTGCCATCCGAGCCGACCCGTACCGGTGTTGCGCCACGGCGCGCGCCGAACGACGATCAATTGAGGCTGCCGACGCCGTAATCCAGCGATCTTGGTCGACGTGCCACTGTGTGGTATTGAAACGTCACATAGGGTAAGGATGTCGATGGGAAGAGCGGACCGGCAGCGGCGGTACACCATGGGCTACGTCGTGCTGATGGCCGTGCTCGGATCCCTCGTCTTCATCGCGCCGCGATTCGACTCGCTGGCCTGGGCGGGCGTCGGGGCATGTGGTACCGCCGGCGTCGTGCTCGGCATCTTCCTGGTGCGGCCGCAGCGCCCCGGCGCATGGTGGGCGCTGGCCGCCGCGCTGGTCGCCACGACACTCGGCAACGTCTTCTACGGCCTCGCCACGCCGCCCAGGCTCGGACCGGTGGCGCTGGCCGACATCAGCTACCTGCTGATGTTCCCGATCATCGCGACCGCGCTCATCGGCCTCACCCGCGCCACCGCCGTACTCGAAGACCGTTCGAGCCTGATCGACCTGCTCGCGCTCACCTGCTCGGCGCTGCTGTCCGCCTGGGTGTTCATCGTCAGCCCGCGCCTGGCCAGCGACGGCGTCAGCGCCACCGACTGGTCGGTCCGGGCCGTGTACTCGCTCGGCGACATCCTCGTGCTCGTCGTCACCGTCCGACTGGTCACCGCCGCCCGCCGCAACGCCGCCGCGATCCTGCTCGCCGTCGGCGCGTTCGGCATGCTGGCCGAGGACGTCGCCTACGGCGTCGCCGAATCGCACGGCGGGCTCGCCCCGGGCGGCCCGGCCGACCTGGGGTACGTCCTGCTGTTCACGACCTGGGGCGCCGCCGCGCTGCAGCCGTCGATGGCGCGGCTCACCGCCCCGGCGGAGGGACCGCCGCGCCAGCTACGCGAGCCGATGCGCGGCCTCGGCATGGCCGCACTGCTGATCTCGGCGGCGTTCATGCCGCTGGCACTGGGGTACGAGACGATAACCGGCGACATCCGCGACGGCGCCGTCATCGCGGTCGCGTTCGGGCTCACCCTCGCGCTGCTGGTGGTCCGGCTCAGCGACGCGGTCGGCCGGCACGCCGCGGCGCTGCGCCGCGAACGGGCGCTGCGCCAGGCCGGCATGGCCCTGGTGGGCGCGGCCGACTCCGGCGCGGTGGCCACCGCCGTGCGCGCGGCCATCCGCACCCTGCTGCCCGCCGGCGCGAAACACGACATCGTGGTCGACTTCAGCCTCACCGACCTGCTGCCGCTCGGCGAAGTGTCGCTGGCCCGGGTCGTGCCGGTCACCCAGCTCCCCCCGCACTGGAGCAACCGGCTCGCCGGCTTCGGCCACGCCATCGTATGCCCGCTCGACGCCGGCGTGCTCTACATCGGCGGCGACCGCCGCGACCTGCTCGCCACACTCGACGCGGTCTCCATCCTCGCCGGCCAGGCCGCCCTGGCGCTGACCCGCATCAGCCTGACGGAGGCCACGAGCCGTCGCGACAGCGATGGGTACCTGCGCGCCGTGACCGAGCACTCCAACGACGTGGTGCTGGTGCTCGACGACGACCAGCGCATCCGGTACACGAGTCCGTCGGTCGCCGACGTCCTGGGCATCTGGCCCACACCACTCGCAACGCTGCACGAGATCATCGCTCCGGCCGACCGCGAGCAGGTCGTGCGCACCCTCAAGCGGGCCCGCACCGGCGAAAGCGACACCACCCGCGACAGTTGGAGCCTGCGCCGCCCCGACGGCACCCGGGTCTTCGTCGAGGCCGTCTTCCGCGACCTGCGCGACGACCGCCTCGTCCGCGGCATGGTCGTCACCCTCCACGACATCACCGACCAGCGCCGCGCCGAACACGAACTGCTGCGCCGTACCCCCTCCGGCACCCCCACCACCCAGAACCACACCCCCGGCAAGCTCTACTGAGGGCAGGAACCACTTTCCGGGTCGGCCGTTCGCAGTCCGATGACCGGCCCGCACCGGTTGTCCACCTCGGTGGTCGCGCTGCGGGCGGGAGAAAAGCGGACGGGAGAAGGACGGGAGCAACAAGCCGGGAATAGATTCCCAGCTGGGCGTCGACGGCAGGCGCGCGGTGGGGTTTGAACTGCCTGACGGCGCCGGGTCGAGACCGTCATTGGCTGGATGACTCTAAGCGTGAGTAACGGTCCCTGTGCCGTGCCAGAAACTGTGCGCACAGGGTGTGATCTGGCGTTCCGCGGATGTCGAGCAGGATGCCGTGCATGGTTGTTCGGCTGCTGTACCTGACCGCGGTTCGGATGTTCAGCTGGCTGCCGCAGATGACGCTCGGCGAGTCCGCGATGGCCGCCGAGCTGTTGGTGCTGCGCCACGAGGTTGCCGTGCTTCGGCGCCAGGTCGGTAGGCCGCGCCTGTCATGGCCGGACCGGGCCGTGCTGTCCGCGCTGGTCCGCGCCCTGCCGCGCGGGCTGTGGAAGCATCCGATCGTCACCCCGGCCACGCTGCTGGCCTGGCACCGACGTCTGGTCAGCCGGCACTGGACCTATCCGAACCGGCCGGGACGTCCGCGGACCAGTGACGAGGTACGTGACCTGATTGTACGTCTGGCCAGGAAGAACCCCCCGGTGGGGGCACCGCCGGATTCAGGGGGAACTGGTCGGTGTCGGCCACCGGATCGGCGCAGGCACCATCCATCGCATTCTCGCCACCGGCAGGATCGGCCCGGCGCCGCATAAGGTCGACAATAGCTGGCGCTCCTTCCTGCGCACGCAGGCATCCGGGCTGCTCGCCACGACTTCTTCCACCTCGACACCATCACCCTGCGCAGACTGTACGTCCTGTTCGTGATGGAGATCGCGACCAGACGCGTACACATCCTCGGCGTCACCGAACACCCGACAGCTGCGTGGACGACGCAGATGGCGCGGAACGTCCGCCTGGCGCACGCAGTGTTGCGGCACGCCAGACGCCGCACCCGCAGCTCGAGGACCACACCACGCCCACCGACCGGCAGGTCCGCCAACCGCCGCACGTGGTAGGTATGCACCCGCCGGGTCCGTCGTCCGCACGCAGGGCAGGCCACCGCCGCCGGCATCGCAATGACACAGGCCCGCTGCCACCAGCCCGCCAAGGACCTCATCACCCGCCGAAATGCCGGTGGCGACGGCGGCCTCGATGCCCTCCGCGTCCTGAAACGACGCCTCTCCGACGTCGTCTACCAGGCCCTGCGAACCGACTTCGCCCTCACCTTCGGACAGCCCGAACTCGAACGCTGGCAGGGCGATCCCGCCGGCGGCTACCGGTACGAGGCCGCCACCTTCATCCGATGGGCACACGCCAACAAGCTCACCACCGCCTACCCCCAGACCGGGCGCTGGCGCGGTCCGGTCAATACGCTCAATGACGTTCAACGATGGGCGATCGCCCGCCAACTGCTGCACGACACCACCATCGCCACCGAGGACCGCTTGGCCGGCCTGCTCCTGCTCCTCTACGCCCAACGCCCATTCGCCATTGGCCCACTGACCACCGACCAGATCACGATCTCCGATGACGCAGTCAGCATCAGCTTGGGCCGCACCCCGATCCGTCTGCCCCACCCTGTCGACGAACTGCCCCGCAGCGTCATCGCCACCCGCAAAAGCCACGCCACCATCGGCGCAGCACCCCGTCGCTCTGGCTGTTCCCCGGAGGATAGCCCGGCCGCCCGATCAGCATCGAACGACTCAAGCTGCGACTGAACCGGCTCGACATCCGACCAAACCAGGCCCGCAGCACAGCACTGTTCCAGCTCGCCACCGAAATCCCCGCGGCAATCCTGGCCCGAACACTCGGGATCGGTGTCAAACTCCGCCGTCCGCTGGCAACAGATCTCCGCCGGCGACTGGGCCAGCCACGCCGCCGACGTCAGCAGCCGACCACGCCCACAACGAACTGAGCCCACCGACCGACATTGACGAGAGCGTGACTCTGACGGTCTTCAGCGGCCCCGCTCGGTCGGCTGATCTGACCCACCGGTCGGGTGAATCGGGTTTGTGACGGCTTGACTTGACACCGCTGGCTCCACGGCTGGGAGTATCGACGCTATGTAGTCCTTGCCGCAGATGGTGGCCCGTGCTGCCCGCGACGGCTGGCGCCTACCCCAGGCCGCAAGGCCGTTCAGCTCGGCCAGGCGACACGTTGGAAGCTCCCATTAGGCGGCGTCGACGCTTCCCGCGAAGCCGAGAATGGCCCTCGCCAGTTCTTCGGGGGCCTCCATCGCGGCGTAGTGGCCCACGCCGTCGAGGGACACCGCGCTGATATCCGTCGACGTGACCTGAGACATGGTGCCGGACGTGAAGGGGCCCCCGCCGGCGCCGACCGCGAGCACAGGTACCCCCAACCCTCGAGTCTCCGCGAGAGTCTTGATCTCGGCGCCTTCCCGCAGCATCGACCGATACAGACCGATCGCTCCGCGCCAGCCATCAGGGCGTGAGTAGGTGCGGGCGAACTCCTCGATGTCGGTCGCGGTGATCGCCCCCTGGACCGCGGTCATGGCCGGGAAGGCATATTGCCCGAGGAATTCGCGTTCGCGGCCGGCGAGCAGCATCTCGGGGATGCCGGGCGCGGCGAGGACGCCGATGTGCCAGGCTCCGCCGTGGGTGACGTCGGCCAGTCCTTCCAGCCCGAACCCGGCGAGACCCATCTCGATTGCGGTGAAGCTGCGTACGTCCTGCGGCTGGGTCGCGGCTAGGCGGAAAACAGTCCCCCCGCTGATGTCCTGCCCCGTCACGTGCACGGGGCCGACATTGAGGTGCGCGATCAGCTGGTGCAGGTCCTCAGCCGAGACCGTGCTGTCATACTCGCCCGGCTTGTTGTCCGAGTCGCCGAAGCCGCGCAGGTCGACAGCGAAGACGCGGTGGCCGGTAGCGAGCAGCGGGATGAGCTTGTGGAAAGCCCACCAGGTCTCCGGGAACCCGTGGACCAGAAGAATCGGCGACCCGGTGGTCCCCGCGGCGACATAGTGCAGCGTCGTGCCGTTGACCTCGGCGCGGTGGTGGGTAATCCCCGCAACTGTGCGGCCGGCTGGTGTGATGGTCATGTCTCTCCTCAATTCGACACCCTGACTGTCTAATAATAGACACCCTGGCTGTCGTTCGTCCAGGCGGTGTCATAGCCTTCTCGCATGTCTCGCTCTGGCGCCGATCTCGCGCTGCTGCTGCTCGGGGGCTTCCGCACACTCGTGGACGCCGCGACCGCCGAACTTGCCCGGCGCGGCCACGAGGACGTGCGCCCCGTCCATGACTTCGCCATCCGGGCAATCGCCGCGGGCGCCGACACCGCCTCGGAACTAGGCCGTCGCCTGTCGATCACCAAGCAGTCAGCGGCAAAGACGGTCGCGGTGCTGCAAGAGCGCGGCTACGTGGCCCGCGACACGGACCCGCTCGATGCCCGCCGCAAACGCCTGCAAGTCACTGCGCTCGGCCTCGACATGCTGCGACAAGGCGAGACAATATTCGACGAGCTGCGCAATCAGTGGGCCCAGCAGATCGGCATCGCCGAACTCGAGAACCTCGAGACCCAACTGGCAGCAATGGTGGGTGCACAGCCCGTACGCTTCGATACGCCCGGCTGGCTTACCCATGACCTCGGCGAGCCGGTCTAAGCGACGTGACGGCGTCGCCCGTCGCCCCGCCAGCAAGATTCGTCTGCGGGTGGTCAAGAGCGGCATCCCGATCCAGACACATCGCCTACGGCAGGTATTCAGACGATTCCAGTAGTGGACGGTGCCATTTCCTGCCCGCAGTTGATGACCGAGGCCGTCAAACGGCTGGAAGCATCCTGGAGGGATCCGTCGTGACCAACCTGGCCCCGATCCTGCAGGTGTTCTTCACCGAGCGGCTGGCTCAGCGTCGCGCCAGCCAGCACACCGTCGCCGCCTACCGCGACACCTTCCGCCTGCTGCTGCGCTACGCCCAGCAGCAGCTCGGCCGACCGCCCTCGGCTTTGGACCTGGCCGACATCGACACCAACCTCGTCGGCGGCTTCCTGGATCACCTGGAAGCCCACCGGAACAACAGCATCACCACCCGCAACGCCCGGCTGGCCGCGATCCACTCCCTGTTCAACTACGCCGCACTGGACTGCCCCGAACACGCCCTGCTCATCCAACCCGTCCTGGCGATTCCCCAGAAGCGCACCGATTCCACGGACGTGTGCTTCCGGAGCCGTTGCGTTATCGGATCGGGTGGCGCGGTGAACCCTGCTGTTACCCCCGCCTAACTCAGATTGCGGCGGCGAGCTCCGTGAACGCCGCGGCGATGCGGAGCCCAGACGGTGCGTCGAGTCCGAGTTCGTAGTGTCCGCGCCGGAGGTTCTGCATGAACGCGTGTCCGGTGATGATCACGGTTGCTGTTGGGTCGGTGCGCAGTCCGCGCATCGGCCTGAGCCGGTGTTTGAGCTGGCTGTGGTCGGCCTCGATCGGATTGCTGGCGTGGCGCTCGACGTGGTGACACGCCGACGGAATTAGTTCGTCGAGCACGGCCGGGTACACCGGTGCCGCGTCGGTGACGACCTCGCTCGGCGTCACCTTCAACGTGGCCAACGCTCGGCGGAAGGACCGGCGAGCCGCGGCAGCGTCACGGCGGGCCGAGACGAGCACGTCGATGACCTGGCCGTGCTGGTCGACGGCGCGGTACACGTATCGCCAGAATTCATTGATCTTCACGTACGTCTTGTCGACGAACCACCTGTCGCCCGGTGCATGCCGACAGAACCGCGCGGCATCGGCCAGCAGGGGCGTGAACCGATGCACCCATCGGAAGATCGTGACGTGGTCGACCTCGACACCGCGCTCGATCAGCATCTCTTCGACGTCGCGGTAGGACAGATTGCAGCGCAGATACCAGCGGATCGCGACCATGATCACCTCGGCCGGAAAACCGAACCCGGCAAAGGCAGACCGCGGTGGCGAAGGCGACCGCCGAATCAAGAGCTTCATCGATCAAGCGTGCCTGACCAGTGAACGACTCATGCAACAACGCCAGCACCCGGCCTTGCGTCTACCCCACCCGACGCGCTCCGCCGCGATCGAAATCGCCGAGTGCCGTTCGTGGCTGTACGCGCCGCATCGACCACCCCGACGATCACGCCCACCCCGGCGATGACGGCCGCGCCGACCGTGACCGCGTTCGCCTGCCACGCCGGCGTCACCGACGTCCGCACCCGCTTCGTCTCGCCGTCACGGACCCACCCCTCGGCCTGCTCGCCGGGCTCCTTGCCGAACGTCGCCTCCACATCCGGCAGCTGGATCTCGCGGTCGTCGGACCAGAACGAGCCCCGGCACCGCCACTCGGGCGAGTCCGACGTACCGGCTTCCCGGCACTCCCGCACGGTCACAACGCCGTGATGGCTCCGGAGCGCCTCATCGCGGTCGTAGCCGACCAGGAAAGCACAGCCGGCCGGAATACAAGCGACCGCCGCGACGATGAGGAGGTCGACGATGAGCTTCCCGGCGAAGCACAACAGCCAGACAGCCACCACCCCGACGGTCCGCATGCCCACCAAGGTAGCCGTCGATGGCGAACGCTTGCTGACCAATGCCACAGGGACGGCCGACCAATTCCGCAACCTTTTTTATGGCCTGGGTTCGTGGTGGTGTAGGCCGCCGCTCCCGCGGGACTCGGGCCAGGGCCTGGCCTGAACGGCCGGCCCTGGCCCTGCCCTCACCGGTGGCGAAGGGCCCGCCGTCCCGCCCCGACGCGGTCCTCACGGCGAAGCAGCGGCGGATCGCCGGCCTGGTCGCCGACGGCGCGACGAACCGGGAGGTGGCCGCGGCCCTGTACCTGAGCCCCCGCACGGTCGACCACCACCTGCGCAACATCTTCGTCCGGCTGGGCGTCCGGTCGCGCACGAAGCTGGCCAAGATCTGCCGCACCGGCGACTGCACCGATGCGGCCCCCCACCGCTGACGGGCCCGCCGTGGAGCCCGGCGGCCGGCCGGAACGGCACTTCCGGCCGGCCGGGGCTCATGACCCGGCGATGCCCTGGCGCCAGGAGCCGCACGCCAGGTCGGGGATGTCCGGACCGTTGCGTTCGCACGCCCGGACCTTGACCCACTTGCCCGCTGGAATGAAGACATTGACCGGCGTGGAGCAGGTGCCGGTGCCGCCGGCGGCCTGCCGTGAGATCGTCCCGGGTCCACCCTCCCACGAGATGTAGCCGACGGCCCGGTGACCATCCGGCGCGCCGTCGTCGCAGACCTTGAACGTCGAGTACTGCCCCGTGTTGCTCCAGGCCGCCCACGCGTAGCCGGACATGTAGTCGTCGGCCGAGAACGCCGTGATCGGCGACGCCGCCTGGGCGGCACCCGGGGCCGCCACGAGCCCGGCGACCGTGAGCACCATCGCCATCAAAGCGCCGCCGAACCAGCGCGACTTCTTTCGCAACATCCGCACACCTCCGTCGATGACGACCGGAGCGGCCGTCACCAACGAGGATCGTCTTGCAGCATCGACGATGCCAGATGTTCGAACAGTTCCGAACAATTCCGAACGAGCGCGTTTGCCAACACGAACCCCCGGCGGCGAGGGAGCGGCCGGCGCCAGTTCCGCAGGAGCCGCCGGGCCGGCGCTCATGTCCAGGATGTTCCCGAAAATGCCGAATGCCGAAACTGTCCGTGATGGAAGTTCCACCGTAGGTGAAGTGCAGTGGACGGAGCGGCTGGCGTATGACCTGCTGGAGGTGTCCCCGGACGCGATCGTCGTGACGCGCGAGGACGGCCGCATCATGCTCGCGAACGCTGCTCTTGCCGAAAACCCCATCCGGCCTGGTAGGCGCTGGTGCATGGGAGGCACTGGATGTCGACAGCGGTCGCTCGAGTCGGCCTCTCCGGCGGCAGGCGATCGCCGCGACATGATGATTGACCGTGCTGCTGCGACTGGCCTACCTGGCCGTGACGAACGCGTTCGCCATGCTGCCCCTGCTGCCGATGAGCGAACGAGACAAGGACGTCGAAATCCTGGCGTTGCGCCATCAGATCACCATGTTGGAGCGGCAACTCGGCAACGACAGGCCCCGGTTCGACCCGAGCGATCGGGCGTTCCTGGCAGCGCTGCTGCACCGGCTCCCGCAGAACGTGCTGCGTAGGTTGCGGCTGCTGGTGCGCCCGGACACTGTCCTTCGCTGGCACCGGGACCTGCTCGCACGCCGCCACGCGACCCTGTCCCGGACCAGCGGCATCCCCGGCCTTCTCCCGCCGCCGTGCCAGGTCCTGCAGTGCGTAGGTGTTGCCGAGGTCGGCGGCCCGCCGCAGCAGGGCCTCCGCACCAGCGGCGTCCCAACTGCATCCTGCCGCTGGGAAAGATACAGCAACGAGCCGACGTCGCCCTGATCGGCGGCCTGCCGGTGCAGCTGGACGGCATGGGTATACCGGCCACGGTGGTCGGTCTGGTGGGCGAGTTCGCGGAGGGTGGCGGTGTCGGTCAGGACGTTGGCGGCGGCGTTCCAGAACGCACCGGGTGGGAAGATGGCGGCGCGGTCGATGCGGCCGGGTCTGTTCGAGGTAGTCGGCGAGACGGTAGGGCTGCTGCCCGGATCGTGCCCGTTGGCCGGGCTGGGGTCGGATGCGGGTGAGGGGTCCGGGACGCCGCGGCAGGGTTAGGCGGTGTCGGCGAGGGCATGGTCGAGCCAGTCGTCGCCTACAGCGTCCCAGTCGTGGTCGGTGAGGTAGCCAGGGGCGGCCTGTTCGAGCAGGGTGTGCGGGATCAGCAGGGGGTGGCCGAGCCGGCGGGCATCGATCGCCACGTCGATCACTGCCGGGGTCGAAGCGACCTGGTGGTGATGGGGCTGCTGGTTGACCGGCGCGACGCTCATTCAAACGGTGCCGCCCGTGCCGGTCACAGTTAGCTGACTCGCGAAGCGTTCAGTGTAGGCGAAAGGTTCCGGCGTAGCCGTTGCTCGCGGCGGCTTTGAACAGCTTGTTCTGCCGGGCGGCGACGTCGGGCGGCCGTATGTGGCGGAGCAGGGCGTTGACGCCCGGGTCGAGGCCGCGATTCACGATCGTCGCCGATGAGATCTGGCGGACCACCTCGCGGCCGGCTGCCGTGGTGAGCGGGCTGAGCCGCAGCCCCGCGAGCTCTGGCGGGATCACCGTCGGCATGGAGTGCCAGACCGCCGCGTCCACGTCGCCGGCCAGGACGGCTGCCGGTGCGAGCACGAACGGGCACTCGACGTACTCGGGCCTCCGATCGTGGAACTCGGCCTCGCTGAGCCGCTGGTGATCGTACGATTTGTGGTCGATGCCCACCCGCAGCGGTGTGCGCGGTTCGCGGGTGGCGTGCTCGACGACGACGAGTGAGCCGTTGGAGTAGAAGGTTCCCGGGCCGAGGTCGAGGCCGGTCAGGCCGGGCAGGTTCTCCCGGTGGCGGGCCAGCGCGCCGGCCGACGTGACGGTCGCGTGCACCCGCTCGTGGTAGACGTCTTCGAGGCGGGTGAGCGCGCCGGGCCGGAAGCTGACGACGACGGAGACGCCCACCGCGTGCAGGGCGTCCTGGATGACGTCGAGGATGCCCTGCTGCTCCAGCGGCCCCTGGGGCGGCAGGACCATGCGGAAGTTGCCGAGCCCGGCCGTGTTCCACAGCTGTCCGACGTCGCGGCTGACCACAACGGTGCCCTGGTGGCCGCGGGCGGTCAGCGTGACCGCGCTGGTGTCCTGCAGGGTACGCAGCGCCTTGACCACGGTTCCTGTGCCGGCGCCGGTGCTGGCCTGCAGCTCCTGCACGGTCGGAATGCGCTGGCCGACCTCCCGGGCCAGCAGCAACCGGGCGACGTAGGCGCGGACGTCGGGCTTCGAGGACATCAAGGCCGCGGTCCGAATCCGAGCTTGCCGGGGTTGAGCAGCTGCGCGGGGTCGAGGCTGTCCTTCAGCATGCGCAGCACCGGGAAGCCGGTGCCGAGTGACTCCTCGACCCAGGCCTGGCGGGCCAGGCCGCCGCCGTGGTGGTGGGAGATCTCACCGTCGTGGGCGACGACGACCTTCATGGCACGGGCCCAGATCTCCTGCAGCCGGCTCAGTGCGTTCTCGTCGTCGGGCGCACGGCCGAGCAGGATGACGTACAGCGAGGAGCCCTGCTCGTAGACGTGCGAGAAGTGTCCGAGGACCTCGCCGGCCAGGGGCGCCAGCTCGTGTTTCAGTTCGGCGTACATCGGCCCGAGACGACTCCAGACGTTGGCCACCTCGATCGTCTCGGCATATCCGCCGGGCTCGGCGAGCAGGCGCTCCACGGTGGAGAAGTCGAAGCGGCGGTCGAGCCAGGCGTTGACTGGTGCCGCCCCCATGGTCGTCCCTCCCAACGACTCGACGATCGTGGTTGCCGCGGCGTGTTCGGCGACGGCGATATCGATCATGCCTTCATGCCCAAGGAACAATACCGGTCCGGCGGCCGGCATGTCCGGCACCGCGTGCGCCGCCTCGTCTCGGTCGTAGAAGCGGACCAGGAACGGCCGCAGGCCCGCCTGGCTGATATGCCGCATCGCGGCCAGCCCCGACTCGACGTCCGGCATCGTGAACGCCTCGACGATCCGGTGTTGGGGCAGCGCGTACACCTTGAGCGTGACCCGGGTGACGATGCCCAGGGTGCCCTCGGAGCCGATGAAGAGCTGCTTGAGGTCGGGCCCGGTGGCAGAGCGCGGGCGCTGGCCTAGGTCAGCGACGTTCCCGTCGGCGAGCACCACCTGACAGCCCACGAGCAACTGCTCGATGCCGCCGTAGCGGGAGGAGAACTGGCCGGTCGCGCGGGTGGCCACCCAGCCGCCGACGGTGGAGCGGCCGAGTGACTGCGGGAAGTGGTTCAGGCTGCGGCCGCGCTCGTTGAGCCAAGCTTCGAGGTCGCTGCCGCGTACCCCGGCCGCGACCGTCACCGTCCGGTCGGTCTCGTTCAGCTCCGGCTCGGTGACGTGCCCGGACAGGTCCAGCACGATGCCGCCGCGCACCGGCAGCGGCTGGCCGGTCACCGAGGACCCCAGCCCCCACGCAGTGACCGGTGTGCCGGTCGCGGCTGCGATGCGCAGCGTCTCGACGACGTCGGACAGGCCGCGGGCCAGTACCACGACGTCCGGCCGGTACGGATGGCGACCGAGCTTCGCCCAGACCGTCGCGACCGGCCAGGTGTCGTGGCTGCGGGCATCGAGATCAGCGTCACCGGTGCGGACCGCGTCGGGGCCGAGGGACCGGCGCAGCGCGTCGGTGACCGGGGAAAGGGGGTGGCTTGATGGGTTGGGCATGCGCTCACTCAATCCTCAATAAACTGAACTGTCAAGGACTACATGAGATGCGAGCTGGTGCTTGACACGCTCTGGACTTCGCTCCTAGCCTCGCCTCAACAGACAGATTTCTGAATTTTCGCCGATGGTCCGACGGCCCGGCTCCCATGACGGGAAGGTGAGAAGCGGTGACAGCGACCGCACTGCTCGAGGCACGCGGGGTCAGGAAACGGTTCGGCGCCGTGGAAGCACTGCGCGGCGCCAGCTTCTCGGTGGACGCGGGCGAGGTGGTGGCGTTGATGGGGGACAACGGGGCCGGCAAGAGCACGCTGGTCAAGACGATCTGCGGCGTGCACGCGCCCGACGAGGGCGAGATCCTGTTCCGTGGCCGGTCCATCGTCCGGCTCACGCCGAGCCAGATCCACGGCCTCGGCATCGAGACCGTGTACCAGGACCTCGCGCTGGCGCCGGACTTGGACACCGCGGCCAACCTCTTCCTCGGCCGCGAGCTGCTCGCCCGGGGCCTGCTCGGCCGACTCGGCGTGCTCGCCAAGCGCCGAATGGCCGGCCGGACCCGCGAGGTGCTCGCCGAGCTCAAGGTGAACATCAAGGACCCGACGGCGCCCGTTGCGACGCTCTCCGGCGGTCAGCAGCAGAGCGTCGCGGTAGCCCGGGCGGTCACGTGGGCCGACCAGTTGGTGCTCATGGACGAGCCGACGGCAGCGCTCGGCGTACCGCAGACCCGCGCCGTGCTCGACCTGATCCGCCAGGTGCGCGACTCCGGCCGAGGCGTGGTGCTGATCAGCCACAGCCTGCCCGACGTGATGGCCGTCTCGGACCGAATCGAGGTACTTCGGCTCGGGCGGCGGGTCGCCCGGCTCGTCACCAGGGACACCAACGAGCAGCAGGTCGTCGCCGCGATGACCGGCGCCTTCACGAACGAGGACGCAGCATGACGATGACGGGCACACCCACCGAGGCGCCGGCCGGATCGCCGGTCCGCGGCCGCGGCCGCCGGCTGCTGCTCGGCTCGGCCACCGACATCACCGCGATCCTGCTGGTCATCGTGATCGTCTTCGGCGCCCTCAACCCGGCCGCGTTCCTGACCAGCGCCAACCTCATCAACGTGCTGATCAACGCGTCCCTGCTCATCGTGATGGCGGCCGGCGCGACATTCGTCCTGATCGCCGGCGGCGTCGACCTGTCGGTCGGCTCCGTGCTCGTCTTCTCCGGCGTCATCGCGGGCAAGGTCATGGTCGCGATGGGCCCGCAGGGCTGGGCCGCGAGCATCGTCGGCATCGCTGTCTCGCTGCTTGCCGGCGCAGTCTGGGGTGCGATCAACGGGATCGTCATCACGAAGATGCGGGTACCGCCGCTGATCGCCACACTCGGCTCGTTCGGCGCCGCGCAGGGCCTGGCTCAGATCATCACAGACGGCAATGATCTCAAGGACATCCCCAACGAGCTCATCGACACGCTCGGCGTCGGCCGGTTCCTCGGGCTGCCCTGGCTGGTCGTCGTGGCGCTCCTCGTGGCACTGGTCGCCGGCTGCGTGCTCGCCTTCACGCGGTACGGGCGGCGTACCTACGCGATCGGCTCGAACGTTGAGGCCGCCCGCCGCGCCGGCATCAACGTCGACCGCCACCTCATCAGCGTGTACGCCGTGGCCGGCCTGCTTTCGGGCCTCGCCGGGATCATGAGCTACGCCGAATTCGGCTCCACCACGCTCAGCGGCCACAGCACCGACAACCTCGCGGTGATCGCCGCGGTCGTCATCGGCGGCACCAGCCTCTTCGGCGGCGTCGGCACGATGTGGGGAACGCTGGTCGGCACCATGATCCCCGCCGTCCTCGCCAACGGCCTGGTCATCGTCGGCCTCAACTCCTTCTGGCGGGACTTCACCGTCGGCGTCGTGCTCGTCGTCGCGGTCTACCTCGACCAGCTCCGCCGCCGCTCCCGAACCAAACGCTAACCCCCGATCGAAAGGACACCCCCATGCGCATGCCCCGATGGAGCGCAGCCGCCGCCGCGGCACTGCTCCTGACCTCCCTGGCCGCCTGCGCCGGCGACTCCGGCAACGGCGACGACGGCAAGACCGGCGGCTTCAAGATCGCGCTGATCCCCGGCGTCGCCAACGACGCCTACTACGGTTCGGTCGCCTGCGGCGTACAGGCCGCGGCCAAGGCCACCAACTCCACCGTCGAGGTGCAGGCGCCCAAGTCGTTCAGCCCGACCGACCAGATCCCGATCCTGCAGGCGGTCATCGCCAAGAAGCCGGACGTCATCATCATCGCGCCGACCGACAGCAAGGCCCTCTACGCGCCGCTCAAGCAGGCCACCGCGCAGGGCATCAAGGTGGTCCTGGTCGACACCACGCTGGAGGACCCGTCAATCGCCGAGGCGGAGGTCAGCTCCGACAACATCGAGGCCGGCAAGACCGCCGCCGCGAAGCTGGTTGAGCTGCTCGACGGCAAGTCCGGCTCGGTCCTCACGGTGAACCTGTCGGCCGGCGTCACCACCACGGACGACCGGTTCAAGGGCTTCGCCGAGGGCCTCAAGGCCGCGCCGACGCTCAAGGATCTCGGCCAGCAGTACTCCAACAACAGCGTGCAGACCGCGTCCTCGATCGTCTCCTCGACCGTCGCCGCGCACCCCGACCTGGTCGGCATCTTCTCCACCGCCGCGTTCAACACCGAGGGCGCGGTCGCGGCGCTGCGGGCGATCAAGGACAACAACGTCACCATCGTCGGGTTCGACGCCAACCCGCCCGGTGTCAAGCAGATCCAGGACGGTGAGGTCGCGGCGCAGGTCGTGCTCAAGCCGTACGACGAAGGCGTCGCCGCAGGCGAACAGGCCATCAACGCCCTCACCGGCAAGCCCGTCACCAAGAAGATCTCGACCGGTGCGGTGGTGGCCACCAAAGACAACCTGAACACGCCCGAGGTGCAGAAGTACCTCTACAGCTTCACCTGTCCGGCAGCGTGATCGAGGCGCCCGGGCGGCGGAGGGTGCCGCCCGGGCCGACCAAGAAAGGCAGTACATGGACTCCCGTACGGGCAAGAAGATCCGGCTCGGCCGGCTGCTGAACCCCGGCACCGGCAAGGCGGTCGTCGTAGCCGCCTCCCACGGTGTCATGAGCGGGCCGCCGGCCGGGCTACGGACCCGCGGCGACATCGAGTCGGTGTTCGCCAGGCTCGGCGCCGCCGACGGCGTGATGGTGACGCCCGGCATGCTCCCGCTCGTCGAGGACACCTTCGTCGGCCGCGGCCGACCGGCGCTCGTGCTCCACCTCGACTGGAAGAACCACGGCCGGCGCATCTACACTCCGGGCCGCGACAGTCGCGGCGAAGGCGTGCTCGCCCAGCTCGCCACGCTCGACGAGGTCGCCGCCGCCGGGGTCGACGCCGTCATGACGTACCTCTACATCGGCCAGCGCGACACTCGGCTGGAACGCGCCGAGATCGAGCGCAACGCCCGCACCGTCCGGGACGCGGCGCGGGTCGGCGTCGCGGTGATCATCGAGCCGCGCTCGGCGCTCGAGCCGGAAGGCGCCGAGGCGCTGGCGACCGATGTTCTCTCGCTGTACTGCCGGATCTCCGCCGACATCGGCGCCGACCTCGTCAAGGCGGTCTGGAACGGCTCGGTCGAGGCGTTCGCGCCGGTCGCGGAGAGCTGCTACGCGCCGATCCTGGTCGCCGGCGGTCCCGGCGGCGAGGACGAGAGCGACACGATGCAACTCGCCGCCGACTCGATGGCCGCCGGCGCCGCGGGCGTGATGTTCGGCCGCCGGGTCTTCCGCGCGGAGCGGCCCGAGGCCGTCCTGGCCGGGCTGCGCGCGATCGTGCACGACGGTCGTCCCGTGGACGCGGACCCGGCCGGGCGTTGAGGATGAACCCATGCTGCTGATCGTGGGCGAGGCCATCGTCGCATACCAGCGGGACGTCACGGCCGACCCGGACGCCCCCTACACCGGGCCGTGGGCCAGTGGCTCGCCGGCGATCGCCGCGTACGTGGCCGGGCGGCTCGGCGTGCCGGTGAGCTTCGTCGGCGGCGTCGGCCGCGATCCCCTGGGCAAGGTGATGGCCGACGGCCTCGCGGCCGGTGGTGTCGCGATCGACCGGCTGGCGGTCAGCGACGAGGCGCCGACCGCCACGGCCCACATCACGTACCGCGGCGAGACCCGCGAGTTCGCCTTCCGGGTGGCCGGCACGGCAGCCGCCCAGGTCGCCGTCACGGACCTCGCCGACCTGCCGGAGCGGGCGGCCTGGTTCCACATGTCCGGCTCGGCGCTGGTCTTCGGCGAACCGCTGGCCAGTACCGCGCTGACGGCCCTGGCACGGGCCCACGCGGCCGGCGCGCGGATCTCCGTCGACCCGAACGTGCGACCGGAGGCGCTCGACCCGGCCTCGCGGGCGGCGCTCGTCGACGTGCTGCGGCTCGCGCACGTGCTGCTGCCCAGCGAAGGCGAACTGGAGGCGCTCGGCGTCGACGCCCGGGCCCTCGTCGCCGCCGGCGCAACCGTGTGCACGACATACGGGGCGGGCGGCGCGTCGGTGGCCGAGGCCTCCGGCACGACCCACGTCGCCGCCGTGGCCGTGGACCCGGTCGACACCGACGGGGCGGGCGACGCGTTCGCGGCGGGCTTCATCGCCGCGACCCTCGCGGGCGCCACCCGGTACTGCCCGAGCGCGACGGCACCGACGACGCCGGCGGTGTTGAC